>JANXSB010000499.1 GCA_025352865.1 Chthoniobacter sp.
TCGAGTTCTTGGATTAGCGCGGCTGGGGTGATGGCGTCGAGCACCAAAGGCTCGGTTTCGCCGGGGCGGTAGAGCACGTAGAGCGGCACGCCCACGCGCCCAAAACTTTTCAGCGCGCGGCTGACGACCGGGTCGTCCGTGTTCGTCCAGTCAGCCCGCAGCGCGACGATTTTTTTCTCGCGAAACTTTTCGCCGACCAGCGCGGTCGCGAGGACGAGCCGCTCGAAGGCTTTGCAGTTGAGGCACCACTCCGCGGTGAAATCCACGAACACGGGACTGCCCGCCCGGCGTGCTTCGGCGAGCCGCTCGTCGGTGTAGGCGATCCAGTCGATGCTCCCGGTTTTCCAATGCCGCTCGGCGCTCCCGGACGGGGCCGCCGCGCCGAGCGTGCCGTGGAGGAACATGAAATACGCGCCGACCGGGAGCAGCACGATCGCGAGGCGCGCGACGAGCGATTCGCGCACCGTGCCGAAGAGCCAGCACGCGAGCCCGAGCACGAGCAGGGACCAACTCATCGCCGTCACCGTCTCCGTGCCGCGCTCCGCGAGCACGGTGAAAAGCCACACCGCCAGCGCGAGCATGACAAACCCCATGATCTGCTTCGCCCGTTCCATCCATGCGCCCGGCTTGGGCACGAAGCGCAGCCATGCAGGCCGCGCGGTGAGCAGGAAATACGGGAGGCTCATGCCGGCGGCGATGGCGAGGAAGAGCAGGAAAATGACCGGCACCGGCTGCGTGACGGTGAAGGCGAGGCTTTCACCGAGAAGCGGCGCGGTGCAGGACGTGCCGAGCAGCGTGGTGAAAAGACCGTGGAGAAACGCGCCACCGTAGCCCTCGCGCCGCGACAGTTCGCTGAGCTTCGACTCCGCGCCGCCGAGCGTGATTTCAAACACCCCTAGCAGGCTGAGCGCGAAGACAAAGACGAGCGCGATCATCCCGGCGAGCAGGTGCGGATTCTGGAGCTGGTAGCCAAAATTGAACGCCAGCCGCAGCCGCGCGACCGCCGCCGCGAGGACGAGAAAAAACGCGAAGACGCCGGCGGTGAACGCGAGTCCGAGCCGAAAAACGCGCGCCGGTTCCTGCCCGGCCTGGTTCACGAAGCCGAAGATTTTCAGCGCGATGACCGGCAGCACGCACGGCATCACGTTCATGATGAGCCCGCCGAGAAAGGCGGCGAGCAGCTTCCAAAGCAAGCCGCCATCGGCCTTCGCGGGCGATGCGATTGCGGCAGCCGCGAGCGGCGCAACCGTCTCCGCCGCGATCAGCCAGCCCTTGCGCGGCTCGCCGGATTTCGACACCGCGAGCACGCCCTGCCACGGCAGATTGGCCGCGCCGCCCTTGGCGATGGGAAAGGTGATCGTGCGCGTGCCGTTCTCCGCGACCTCGCCCGCTTGCGGATGGCCCGTGAGCACGTCCTTCGGCGGCAGCGGGAAAAACTCGGCGGCATATTCCTTCCCCAGTCCGGTGATCGTTAGCGAGAAAGCATCCGCCTTTGAGCGATCCCAAGTCACCGGAAAGGGCGCTCCGCCTTCGCGCGGAAGCTGCGCGTTCCATTTTGCAAACAGCTCCGCATTCGCTGCCTGCGCCGCACCTGCCGTGAGCGGCAGCGCGAGATCCGCCTCGCCGGGCACGCATTGCCGCGGATCGCACATCTGCCATTTCACCTTCGCTTTGATCGTCATCGGCCCGGCGGGCAGCGCTGCGGGCGGCGTGATCTCGGCGGAGAGCAGCACCTCGTGCTCATAGACGTAGTTTAGAAAATCGCCCGCCGCCTCATGCGCCACCGGCAGTGGCCAGCGCAGCGGCCCCGCTTTGAACCCCGCCGGCAATTCCCACTCCACGCTCACCGGCATGCCGATGTCGCCCACGAACTGCCAATACACATACCATGTCGGATCGATCTCGAACCGCACGCCCGCCGTGAACGGCTTCCCCGCTTCCACCGCCGTCGTGTCCGCGAGGAGCGTGAGCTTCGCCGCGCCCACTTTTTTCGAGTCCTGCCCACACGCGCTTCCGCACAGCACCAGTACGCAAATGAGGACGGAGGAAAACCAGCGGCGGAGATTCATAGGCTGCGGAAACGCTACACGATCCCGCGCGCGGTGCCTACGGCTGAGTCGTGAGTGTCCGGTAAAACGCCGCGCCCGTCGGCGGGGCCGGATCGGTGAAGGGGATGAGCCCGTCGTCGCCCGCAGGGAGCGTGAGCAGCGTGCTCCAGCCGAGCGGATTGCGGAGGTCGATGCTGCGCTGGATCGCGGAGCTTTGGGCGGGTGTGCCGTAGAAAAGCACGTCCGCTTTTCCATCGAGCCGAAGCGCGATGGTCGGCTGATGCGCGAGGCTGAGCGGCGCGGTGGTGACGGTCGCATTCACCGTCCCGATGACGCTGCCGCCGAAGCCGTCGGCGATGGTGATGGTGAAGCTGTCCGCGCCGAAAAATCCGGGCGCGGGCGCATAGGTCGCACCGTTCGCGGCGAGGCCCACCACGCCGCCTTGCGCGCTCGCGGGGCTCGCGGCGGTGAGCGTGAGCGCGTGGCCGTCGAGGTCCGCGCCTTTCGCCACGAGTCCAGCGCGTGTCACCAGCACCGGCGTGTTTTTCTGCGTGGTGAAAGCGAAGCCGCCAAACGTGGGCGCGTGGTTCACCGTGAGGACGGCGGCGAGGCTGGTCGTGGCGGCGAGATTCGCGCCGGTGACGAGGACATCGTACGCACCCGCCTGCGCGAAGCCGACGGCGTTCAGATCGAGCCACGGATCGGTCGCGCCGATGATGGCCGCGCCATTGAATCGCCATTGGTAGGTGAACGGCCCCGTGCCGCCCGCGGTGACGGCGAGCGTGGTGTTGCCGCCGGGGCTGACCACGCGCGACGTGGGCTGTATGAGCAGCGTGGGCGCGGGACCGGTGGCTGTGCCGCCGGGGCGGATG
>JANXSB010000516.1 GCA_025352865.1 Chthoniobacter sp.
CCTCGACGAACTCGGCCAGCGCAAAAGCATTGACCGCAAGCTGCTCGAGGTCTTCGTGGCGCTGCGCGTGGAGCGGACTTTCACGAAGGACGAAATCCTCTGCCACTACATGAACCGGATTTATTTCGGCAGCGGCGTGTATGGGATCGAGATGGCGTCGAAGGTGTACTTCGGCAAATCGGCGAAGGATCTCTCGCTCGGCGAAGCCGCGATGATCGCGGGGATCATCTGCAAGCCGACGAAGGCGTCGCCCTTCCGCAACATGCCGCTTGCCGAGGAGCAGCGCGACCGGGCGCTCACGCGCCTCGCGCTCCCCGACTGCGACGAAATCCGCACGCGCTACCTCATTTCTCCGGCGGCCATCGAACTCGCACGGAAGCAGCCGCTGAAGATCGTCGTGGCGAAGCGCATCAGCACGCAGGAAAACTACGCGATGGACATGGTGATGCGCGAACTCGACGTGCTGCTGGACGACGATCAGCAGATCCAGGGCGGGCTGAAAATTTACACGACGATCGATCCCGAGCTTCAGGACGAGGCGCAGAAGTCGCTCGACCGCGCGCTCACGAAAATCGAGCAGAAGCCGAATTACTCGCATCCGAAAAAATCGGGCTACAGCGAGGACGACCGGAAGATGGAATTGCCGACGGATTACCTCCAGGGCGCGGTGGTCGCGGTGGACAACCGCACGGGCGCGATCCGCGCGCTGGTCGGCGGGCGCGACTACCGCGACAGCAAGTTCAACCGGGCGATAGATTCGCACCGCACGGTCGGCTCGACGTTCAAGCCGTTTGTGTACGCGGCGGCGTTTGCGAAGGGCATGTCGCCCGACACGCCGATCAGCGATGGCCCGCTGGAGCCCGGCGAGATCGCGCACGGCGGCGGGTGGCATCCGGGCAACAGCGACGACAAATTCGGCGGGATGCTGCCTGCGGAAGAAGGGCTCATCCATTAGCGCAACACGATGACCGTGCGCGTCGGCAATCGCGCGGGTTTTGAAAATGTCGCGCAATTTGCCGCGAAGGCCGGGCTACCGGAAATCCCGCTGAGCGCGCAGAGCTACATCGGAAATTTCGGGGCCACGCCGAAGGACGTGACGATGGCGTACACCGTTCTCGCGAACGGCGGCGTGCGCCGGCAGGCCTACGTGATCGAGCGGATTGATTCCGCAGACGGCGAGATCATTTTCCGCGCGGCGCATGGCACAGTGCCGGTGTTCGAGCGCAGCGTGTGCGCGACGACGACGGGCATCATGAGCGAAATCATGCAGCGCGGCACCGCGGCTTCGGCGAAGTCGCTCGGCTGGACGAAGCCCGCCGCGGGCAAGACGGGCACGACGGACGGCTACCACGACGCGTGGTTCGTCGGTTTCACAAGCACGCTTACATGCGGCGTGTGGGTCGGCCTCGACAAGCCCGTGACGATCATTCCGAAAGGCTACGGCGCCGCGCTCGCGCTGCCCGTGTGGGTGGACGTGATGAAGCGCGCATCCGCCGACAAATATCCCGCCGATTCACTTGGCGCGAAAGGCGTGGCACGGATACCGGGTCCGATCCAGCCCAAGGGCGACGACAGTGCGAACGGAGACGGCGGCCTGCGCAAACCCGACAAGGAGAGCGGAGGCGTGCTGCGTTCATTCAAGAGATTCTTCGGCGGGAAGTGAGCGCATCGTGCTCGTCGCGGCGCGGGGCGTTGTGGCTGCGACGCCCCGTCGCCGTCCGTTGCAGCGGCGCCACCGCCGCTGCGATTGATTAATCCCGCAGCGCGGTCCGCTCGCAAGTCCCCGCGACGTGGCGTCGCGGAAACGGACGGCGACGAGGGCGTCGCAGCCACGGGTCAACCCTCCTGCGCGGGACTTGCTTCGGAAAAAACCGCCGCCACAATTCCCCGCGATGGCCAGCTATTCCGATTTCATTGACCGCCTGCTGCTGAATCCCGACCTACTCAAGAAGCTCACGCCGACCGAGCCGCTGAACTGGGACTGGCCCTCGAAAATCCGCGACGCCAGCGATGAGACCCTCGCCGGCGGAAAGCAAATCACGGATGTTAAAATTTTAACACTCATCCGCGGCGCGCTGCTGAACGCGGCGGATGCGCTCGACGCGGCGCACCGCATTTTCCAGGACGACTCCAGCGACCTCGGCAGCTACTGGCACGGCGTGATGCACCGGCGCGAGGGCGATTTCGACAATGCGCGATACTGGTTCCGCCGCGCGGGCCGGCTGCCCATTTTCGACAAGATGTATGCCACCGCTACACATGTGTCTGGAAACATGACAAAGCAGGCATCGTGGGATGCCTACCTCCTCACTGGCATGTGCGAGCAGGCGAAATTCGGCGACCACGACGCCGTGCCGGAATGCGTGGCCTTGCAGCGGGTGGAATTCGACGAACTGCTCGCCTACTGCTGGCGCATGGCCATCCGGCAGGCGGTAGCGTAGCGGGCTCCCGAGCCGCCGTGCCAAGGCGCAATACGCTGCGATGGTAAAAGTTTTTCCCGGAGCATAAAGTATCGGCTCAGGTGGCGAGAATGTCGCGGACTGCGCCATTCTTGACGTCGTCGGAACCTATTCTTCACCAAGGCCATGCCCCTGTATTTTGAAACGGGAAGAAAATTTTATCTACAATTTGAACAAACCCGTCACCTCCTGCGTCTCAGCTTGTAGAAAATCACCCGACATCTGCGCTTGGCACGCCTGCTGCTAGGTGATTCTCGAACCGACAAGAACCCCACTCATGAAGACCTCCTTCAAAGCCAGCCCTCGCCAAAACCTGACCCTCGGCGACCTCGTCCTCGCAGTCAGCAGCGTCAGCCGGAACACGCACGAAACCGCCGCCGCCGTGGCCGACCTGTTGGAGAGTGGACGCGTCCGTCTCACGAACAATGGGCGTGCTATCCGCGCCCGCGTTTCATAAAACTTCCCCAAGACAAAACCCCAACTCCCCATCCCCATGAAAAAGCCCCTCAAAATCGCGCACCGCAACTTCACCCTCGGCGACCTCATCCTCGCCGTGAGCAACCAGAGCCGCAACAACAGCGAAACCCTCGCCGCCGTGAGCGACCTGCTCGAGACCGGCCGCGTGCGGCTTCAGTCAGGCAGCCGTTCGTTCCGCGCGCGCGTCATCTGACGCCGCCGCGCCCCGCGCCCCTCCTCGCTCGCGGTGAAAATCCAAAGACGAGGGCCAAACTTTCCAAGACCCCGCCGCGTCCCCCCACTGGGCACGGCGGGGTAAGTTTTTTCCGGGGCGGCAGGTGTCTTCGTTTCAAGTTTGGCGTTAAACGTTAAACGTTAAACGTTGAGCCCGCCGCAGGAGCGTTCCGAATGTGGAAGCGCGATGTGACAGCGAAAGGCCGCTGCGCGGGGCCAAACGTCCAACGTTTAACGTTTAACTTTCAACGCGAGATCCGGACACCGGGCGGCGGTTTGAAAAAACAGTGCGTCGCAGCCTCGCGCAAAACTTCGCAGTTGGAACTCGCCGCCGGGATCGCCGATGCTCCCGCCAATGCTCGCGGAACTCCACAACGTCACCAAATCCTACCGCTCCGACGCCGGCGCGGTGCCCGTGCTGAACGGCATCAGCCTCACCATCGCCGAGGGCGAGACCGTCGCCATCACCGGCCCGAGCGGCTGTGGAAAAAGCACGCTGCTCAATCTTCTCGGCGCGCTGGATCAGGCCGACAGTGGCGAAATCCGCGTC
>JANXSB010000543.1 GCA_025352865.1 Chthoniobacter sp.
GCCACGAGGCCGACTTTCGGGTAGAGGTATTTGCCCCATTCGCGTTGCGTGTGACCGTGGTTCATGAACTTCACGCCGGGCATCGCCGGGCAGTAGCAATGGAAGCAGCCGTGCTCACAACCGACGTAGGGATTGAGCACCCAGTCGCCGAGGCGCTTTTTCCAAAGCTGCGATGGATTGATGGCTGTGGTCATAGAAGTTCGCGTTGTCCGCTCTCCGACACGGTAATGATTTTCCGCCAGAATTCATCGGCCTTCGGATGGCGGCTGAACAAGGCAAGGCGATAAAGGGGCACACCGTTGGCTTCGACGGTTTTCTGCTGGCTTCCTTGAAAGCCAAGAGCGCCGAGCTTCTCGACCCATCGATTGAGAACAAGGTTGGCAAAGTCCGCTGATGTGCGGTCGTGAGGCCACGAACGCCAATCCCGCTCACCAAGAAATACGTCGAGTGCCGTCGTCTGTTCTGAACCCGATTCGACGTATTGATAGACGTTCAGCGTGATGCCCATTGCGTATTGC
Organism: Chthoniobacter sp.; assembly: GCA_025352865.1. Lineage (GTDB taxonomy): Bacteria > Verrucomicrobiota > Verrucomicrobiia > Chthoniobacterales > Chthoniobacteraceae > Chthoniobacter. The sequence continues at coordinate 519 of JANXSB010000543.1, forward strand.
AGCGTGGCGAGCAGGTCTATCTTCGGGTTGTCGCGCAACAGCCGCTCCATCGCTTTCCACGGAATCTGCGCGATGCCGGTTGGGTCAACGAATGCAACAACGAGTCCGCGCTCGAATTTCAGCCGGCCTTCGGCGGCAGCTTGTGTCCAGTCACCGGAAATCACCGTAGCCAGTCGCGCTTTCGGGTGAGTGTCGATGCGCTTTTGCAGCGCCGCCGCCAGTTCGGGATCCGATTCGACGAACACGAATTTTGTGAAGTCGTGCTTCATTGCGATGAGCGGCGAGCCGGGGAATTCTTCGCCCGTGGTTTTGACTTTGCAGACGCCCGGCCCGGCCATCACGTCCACAAATACACGCTCGCCGAATCGGTTCTTCATGCCGCTCGCTGTGATTCCGCAGTAGCGGTCGAGGTAATGGTGTTTGCGGCGAATCCAGTCGCCGCTTGCACGCGCGGGCAGGCCGTCGGCTGCGATGGGATTCGGTTGGTCGTTGCTCGGCATTTTCGTGTCAGGCAGCCGTGCGCCAACGCTCGCGGTGGCGCGCAAGAAGCGTCAGGTCGGGGCTGAATTTGGGCGGCAGGATAAGTTCCCGGCCATCGAAGGCGAGCAGCCAATCCGCCGAGTCGCCTGCATCGGCAGCTTCATTGCGCACGCGTTGCGAAAAGCGCACGCGCAAACCTTCGTCCACGATCATCAAGCCCCGGTCAAACGCGCGGTCGTGAAGCGCGTTGAGGCAAAGTCCGTTTCGCGGATTGAGGCGATTCGCCGCGTCATCCGCCCACGGCACGATGTGGCTGGCAACGAGCAGCGGCGGCATAGGCAGGCCGGTCACGCAGCAGCGGAACTTGTAGGCGGAGAGCACGCGGCGTCGAAAAAAACTTTGATTCACTCGCAAACGGACGATGGCCTCACGCTCGACCCCGGGCGGAGGCAGGTCGCTGACGTCAATCTCGGCGGCTTCCTCGACAGTCTGACCGAGATACTGCGCAAGCAACCGTGCGCTCTCAAAGGCAAGCTGCTCGGAGTTGTTGGCGAACTCATCCCAAACCGCTTCCTCGCCCTTTGCCCCATGTTGCAATCCGCGAATGCCGCGCGCCTGTAGCGTTGGGTCAAGACGCGCGAAGTTCGAGAGCTTGAATGACACGGAGCCTACCGAACGGCCAAGCAGCGCAGCCAACTCGATGACCTTGGGGTTGTTCATGTGGATGCTGCCGAATGGAATCTGGCTGTAGAGATTGAACGCGATGATGTGTTCCTCGCGCGTCCACTTTTCTCCATCTCGTTCCGCTGGAATCGGGAGGCCCGCTGCGGCTTGCTGACAACGCGGGCACTTTCTCTGCCAGGCATCCGCGCCGTTGCAGCCATAGACTTCCCCGCAACGCCGACATTTCAGCACCCATACCCGCGCATTGAAGTCGTTGCCCTTCGCGGCGGTGACGCGGAGAAGCTGCTGACCGTTCGCGTTGATGTCACCGGGTTGTTTCACGATAGCCACCCGATTTTGATCTCCTTGTCGAGCGCCTTGAACTCCGGGTCGCGGGTGATGAGTTCGGCTTTGCGTTCCTTGGCCAGCGCGGCGGAGAAGGCGTCGGCGAGGCTGAGTTTGTAGCGGGCTTTGAAGTCGGCGGCCACATCCGCGAGCGCACGGGTGGCGGGATGAAACTCAATCGGGAGTCCGGCGAGGGTGTGCGCGGAATCCTCCCATGCGGCCATGCCGTCCTTGCGGATGAGGGTGTATTTGACCTCGGCGTAGTTCACCTCGGTCATGTGCAGCGGCCGGTCGGCAGCGGCGGCCTTGAGCAGGAGGCCTTCGACGAATTCCGCCCCAGGTTCGTTGCGAAAGTAGGCCAGCAGCGCGTGGCTATCGAGAACGACCGGTGCAGCGGGCATACTTGGCTTCCTCTAGCGCGATCTCCTCCGCTTTGTGTTCGGCCCACCATTTCGCAAAGGGCTTTTCGTCGGGCTTGCGCTTGGCGATGCCGCGTCCGCGCTTGATGAGCGCGGCGGTCACCGGTTTGAGCAGGATGCCCTCGGGCGTGGATTGGACGACGGCGCGCGTGCCATTCTCGATGTGGAATTCGCGCCGGAGCCACGCGGGAATGACGACCTGGCCCTTGGTGGTGAACCAGACGGAATCAGCTTTTGATTTCACATTCATATCATGAAGTCTTACTTTCTCAAAAAAGTCTGTCAATCGCCGAATTGTTGCACTCGCTCAAAATCACCGCGCGCAGCCCGGGAATGGTTGTGATTCGCGCGGTGTATGATTTCAATCCGCCAGTTGAACCCATGACAACACCCATCCGCAAAACTGCCGCGCTTTTCTGCGCGGCCACACTCATCGTCACGCTCTGCCACGCGCAGGAAAATCCACCCGCTCCCGAGGGACGCCCGGCGAGCACGAATGCGCCGGGGCAGCAGTTTCCGCGCATCAAGGACGACTTGAGCGCGACGTTCCGCTTCAACGCGCCGGACGCGCAGAAGGTCGAGGTGGATGTGGGCGGAAAGACTTACCGGATGACGAAGGACGACAAGGGCGCGTGGATGGTGACGACTCCGCCGCTGGTGCCGGGCTTTCACTACTACTCGATCGTCATCGGCGGCGCGAAGGTGTGCGACCCGGCGAGCGAGACGTTTTACGGCATGGGCCGCGAGGCGAGCGGCATCGAGGTGCCGTCGGCGGGCGAGGATTTTTATGAGCCGAAAAATGGGCCGCACGGCGAGGTGCGCGAGCGTCCGTATTTCTCGAAGACGACGCAGGCGTGGCGGCGCATTTTTGTCTATACGCCGCCGGGCTACGACGCGGATCGCGAGGCGCGCTATCCGGTGCTCTATCTCCAGCACGG
>JANXSB010000330.1 GCA_025352865.1 Chthoniobacter sp.
GGCGTCTTCGCGTCCCATTGGCGCAGGCTGTCGTCTATGAAAATCCGCGACCCTGTGACGACGGCCAGCCGTTTGCCATCGGCGCTCAGCGTGCTCCGCAGAATTTCGACCCCGCGCACTTCCGGGAGCTTTTTCGGCTCATGTTCATCGCTGAGGATCTCGTGGGTGATCCCATCGGCCACTCTCACAAAGCGATCGCCGGTGCATGGCGTGCGAGTGAACTTGCCAGTGGACAAGTCAATCCGATCCGAGGACGACTCAGTCGCTCGCCCGTAAGAATTCGCCAGCAGCGACTTCCTGTCTGGCGAGAGAAAAACGCCAGCGTTGAGCCAGGTCTTCTCCGAGCCAGTGACATGGCTCACGATTTTTCCATCGAGAAAGTCGGCCAGCAACAGGCTCGGCGGATAGTAAGTGTGGTTGTCCAGCACGAGGAAGCCCCCTGCCGCCGGCCAATAAAACTGCGGATACTCGACCTCTTTGATTTCGGTGCTCCACACCGTCTCGCCCGTCTCGGCAGCGATGACTTTGATTTTCCTCTGCTGCCTGTCGCCGCCCCGTGGTTCCTTGCGCGTGATGAACAGCGCATATTTTCCATCGGCCGACCGGATGCTCGCCAGATCGTATCCATCCAAGTTTGGGAAACGCTTCGTCATCTTCATCGTCGCCGCATCCCAATGGCAGAGCGAGCCGTCCCAGCCGAAGCTCCAGATGCGCTGGCCGTCCGCCGAAAGGTAAGCGCCCCGCAGTCCCCCGGGATGCCCTTCGTATGGTATGATCTCCTCGAAGGTATCCATGCGCAACAGATGCGGCGTGGAATCCCTGTTCGCAATCGCCAGCAGTTTTCCGTCGGGAGAAAATGCGATGCCGTTGACGGTCTTGCGGTCTCCGTTCATTTCATAGCTGGCCGACCAGACGGGTTTCAATCCCGGTAGAGCATAGAGCCAGACGCGCGATCCCTGATCGTTCACCGCGACGAATTTTCCATCTGCGGACACGGCGATGACATTCGGAAAATGACCGGCGGTGGCGAGAGTCGAGATTTGCGCTCCGTCTTTTTCGAGATCATGCACGGCGAGCTGCACCGTGCCGTAGTCTTTCCCTTGTCCAAATGAAAGCAGGCCACGCCCGTCCGGGGTGAAAGCGAGGCGGCTTGCGATGAAGCCGTCCGCCACGCGGGCCAGATTCTTTTTCCCGTCGGAGGATTCGACGATGCTTTCCGAAGGGCCGTGTTCGGAAAATCCCGCTGTGGTGACACGGCGCGCAATCCACTTGCCGTCCGCGCTCATCGCAGCGGGGGCGGATTCGCGCGGCAGGAGCACGGCACGCACTTTCTCGCCGGTGTTGGTGTCCCAGAGGACGAGGCGGCCATTCATGGAGTTCGTCGTCATCATGGTTCCACCGTCGTTCGAGAGCTGCATGTCGGTGAGACCCCCAAAGCGCCGATCGTCTCGCGGTTCGTCGGGATTTCGATAAGTGCGATCCAAGCGGCCCGTGCGCCATTCGTAGCGGGAGAAAATCGCGTCTCGCTCCACGCCTCCGCCGCAATAGAGAAACTTGCCATCGGGTGAAAACGCCAGGCGCGTCGTGCCGTGCGAAAGCGTGCTTTCAAGTTTCCAGTCCGACGTTCGCCAGATGCGTATGTCCTCGGAGCTGGTCACGAGAAATGCGCCGTCCGGCGAGAATGCAATTGCGCCGAGGCCCCTGCTCGTCCCGTGCCGCAGACCCGCTTCGGATCGCACAGGCTTGATCCCCGCCATGCGCGCCGTCGCGGCGGCCAGCTCGCGGTTGCTCTCGATGCGCGTCACCTCGATGGCGAGCGCGACTTCATGCTTCCACCAGCCGTCGAGCTTCGCGCGCAGGCGCAGCAGCCGCTCGTCCCACCGGCGCGCGACCTCGGCCTCGCTCATCCGGCTCAGCAGCCACGCGAGCGAGTGGTTCACGTCGGTCGTGACTTCCTCGGTCATGCGCTGCTTTTCCTCGTGATTCACCCAACGCATCAGCTTGCTCTCATCGCGCTGCGGCATCGGCACCGTGGCCGGGCCGGCTTCGAGCGCGGCGATCATTTTCTCCGCGAGATCCGCCATCGCGCCCGCCGCGTCTTTCGCCTCCAGACGCCC
>JANXSB010000628.1 GCA_025352865.1 Chthoniobacter sp.
GCTCGGTCGCGCTGCCGACGCGGGGGCGGGGTTCGATTTCATCGCCGTGAATGACCTGCATTTCCTCGACGAGAAATGCACGCCGTTTTTCCAAAACGTGGTCGCGCGGATGCGGGAGAGCGCGCCGAAGGCTGCGCTGGCCTTGATCTCCGGCGATCTTGCGGACCGCGGAACGGCGGAGCAGTACGCGGCGCTGCGGGTGTGCCTCGATCAGTTCGGCGTCCCGTTTTTTCCCGTGCCGGGAAATCACGACTACCTCACCGACGATGACCGCAGCGCATTCGATGCGGCGTTTCCCGGACGGCTGAACTATGTCCACGCGCACCGCGGCTGGCAGTTCATCGGACTCGATACGACGCAGGGGATGGCCTTCGACGGCACCCTCGTCCCCACGGCCACGCTCGAATGGTGCGACGAAAATCTACCGAAACTCGACCCGCGCGCGCCGACGGTCGCGTTCACGCATTTTCCGCTCGGGCCGGGCACGACCTACCGCCCGATCAATGCCGACGCGCTGCTCACGCGGCTCGACAAGCTGAACCTGCGCGGGACTTTCAGCGGCCACTGGCACGGACTGAATGAGCAGCACATCCACAACGCCGATGTGGTCGTGAGCCGATGCTGCTCGCGCGTGCGCGAAAACCGTGACGGCTCGCCGCTCAAGGGCTGGTGGGTCTGCCGCGCGGCGGCTGATGGCACGCTCATGCGTCGTTTCGTTGCGCTCGCGCCGGCTGAGCGCTGAGGGTGTGGTGGCGCGTCTTGCGCAACGGGCGGGTGATCGCTAGACGAAGGGCGTCTGCATTTTCTCCGCATGAAACTTTTCCCCGCTCTCCTCGCGCTCGGCGCGTGCTTTTTCACCCAGGCTGTCGCGGCTCCGCCTGCGCCGATCCGCGTGCTCGTGTGGGATGAGCAGCAGCCGGAGCAGAAGCAGGCTTATGGCGGAAAATTTCTCGGCGAGACGATCGCCGCGCATCTCGCGCAGCAGCCGGGCCTGACGGTGAAAACGACGAGCCTCGACGCGCCGGAGCAGGGGCTCGATGAGGCGACGCTCGATGCGACGGACGTGATCGTCTGGTGGGCGCACAAGAAAGTGCCGGAGCTGACCAACGCCAACGCCGAGCGCGTGGCGGCGCGCGTGCGCGCGGGACGGATTGGCTTCATCGCGCTGCATTCCGCGCATTGGGCGAAACCGTTCGTGCGGCTCATGCAGGACCGTGCGAAGGCCGATGCGCTCGCGCAGGTGCCGCCCGCCGAGCGCGCCGCGGCGAAGTGGGAATACCTGCTCGAAAATCCGTTTGGCAAAGTGCCGAAGCGCGACGCTCCGCTCACGCCCTCGCTCGCGCATGAGGGCGACGTTTGGAAGCTCACGCTGCCCGCGTGCGTTTTCCCGGCGTACCGCGCGGATGGCGCTCCGAGCCACGTCACCACGCTGCTCCCGCAGCATCCCATCGCCGCCGGGCTGCCCGCGCAGTGGGACATCGCGCAGACCGAGATGTACGACGAGCCGTTCCACGTCCCCACGCCCGATGCCGTGGTTTTCGAGGAGCGCTGGGACAAGGGCGAGCACTTCCGCAGCGGCTGTGTCTGGCGTGTGGAAAAGGGCCGCGTATTTTACTTTCGCCCCGGCCACGAGACCTACGCGGTGTATCAGCAGGCCGAGCCGCTGCGTGTGATCACGAATGCCGTGCGCTGGCTCGCCACGCCGGAAGCGGACCGCTGAAAAATCATGTCGGAGCGCTTCGATGTCCGCCGCCGGCTGGAGACTCCCGCCGGGATTCGCTACGGCGCGGTGGATTCGCAGACGGGGCGCGCGGCGCGGCTCCAGCGCATCCCCGACGACGGCGCGGACTACGTGGTGGACGACGCGGCCTTTGCCTCCTACGCCGCGCGGCTGCCGGCGATTGACCACCCGAATCTCGTGCCCGTGCTCGAACTCGGTCACGACGCCGACGGAGCCTACGCGGCCTCCGCCTACGCCGAGGGCGAAACGCTCACGGAATGGCTCGCCGCGCGCGGCCCGCTGAATGTGAAGGACACGCTCTCGGTCGCGACGGACTGCCTGCTCGGCATGGCCGCGCTCGACCTCGCGGGCCTGCGGCACGGCGACCCGCATCCGCACCGCGTCCTCGTGAAACGCAGCGAGCATCAGCGGCTCGACGCGCGGCTCGCGGAGGTGGGAGTGGCGATGCTTTCGCACCCGACAGAGCCGGTGCCGCCGGGCACGGCGATCCCGTGGCGCGGGATGGCGTTCATCGCGCCGGAGGTCATCCGGCACGAGCCCTCGGATGTGCGCGCCGATCTCCACACGCTCGGCGGCACGCTCTATCTCTGCCTCACGGGAGCGCACGCTTTTGACGGCAAAAACGAGCACGCCATCGCGCACGCTCGGCTCACCGCGGAGCCGGTGCCGCTCCTCCGGCGGCGTCGCGATGTGCCGCCGAAAACCGCGGAGTGGATCATGGCGCTGCTCGCGCCCGACCCGGATGCACGCCCCGCCTCGGCCGCGCTCGCGCTCCAGTCGCTCGAAGCCGCGCTCGGGCGCAATACCGTCTCGCAGCGGCTCTACGCCGTGCCCGCGCCGGCGCCGCGACCGGTCGCTGCGCCGCTGCCGGTCGCGCTCGTTTCCGCGCCGCGGAGCCCCGCTGGAAAAATCGCGATTGTTCTCGGCGTGATTGCCGCCGGGGCGTTTTGCGGGTGGGGGCTGTGGCTGTGGCAATCCGGGGAGATCGGATTCGACAAGTTCTTCGCCTCGGGTCGAGCCACGCTGCCGGTGGCCGCAGTGCCGCACCGTTCGCCGCCCGCGCCGAAAAATGTTCGGGGCCGCTTTGTCCGTATCGAGCTGCCGCCTGGCCAGCCGCTCACGCTCGCCGAGGTGCAGGTTTTTTCCGGCGGAAAAAATATCGCGCCGCAAGGCCGCGCCACGCAGTCGAGCACGGTCTTTGGCGGCGAGGCGCAGCGCGCTGTGGATGGCCGCACGGATGGCCACTACAGCGCGGGCACCTCCACGCACACCACCGGCGCGGATGCGCAGACGTGGTGGGAGGTGGATTTGCAAAGCGAGCAGCCGCTCGATGTCGTGACCATCTGGACGCGCACCGATGAAAACAAAAAATACGCGGAACGGCTCGCCGGTTTCCAAGTCGTGGTGCTCGACGCCGCGCGCCGCGAGACCTTTCGCAGTCCCGCGAACCCCGCGCCGAGCGAGTCCGTGCGGATCGAGCTGATTCCGGCCAGCGCTGCAAAGTGAGCTGGGGAGCAGCGGTAGTCCGGGGCGAGCGTAGCGAGGCGGGGGAGAGGCGGGGGAGAGGTGTGAGGTATGAAGGATGAGGTATGAAAGGCAGGGCCGCTCCGCGCTCATCACTCATCCTTCATACCTCTTA
>JANXSB010000646.1 GCA_025352865.1 Chthoniobacter sp.
CCTCGACCGCACGCAAATCCTCTACGGCAGCAACCTCGGCAACGGCAACAACCACGACAACCACAACCTCCCCGTGCTCCTCGCCGGCGGCGGTTTCAAGCACGGCCAGCACCTCGCTTTCGACAAAACAAACAACTACCCGCTGCCCAATCTCTACGTCTCGATGCTGCAAAGACTCGGCATCGGGGTGGAGAAATTCGCCACCAGCACCGGCACGATGCGCGGGTTGGAAATGGCGTGATGCAGATTCAGCGGCTCGCGGCTTGAAGTGAACGCGCACCATCGGGCAGGCTCCCGCCGTAGCGTACTGCACGATGCCCACCATTCAATCCGCCGTCGCCGCGTTCGGCGTGAAAGCGAAGGACAAGCTCGCGAATCCCGCCGTCAGCGGGAATCCCGAGGATCAACTCCGCGCGCCGTTCGAGCTGTTGCTCGCGGACTTCGCGGAGCTTGCGAATTTGCAGCGAAAGGACATCGCCGCCGTCGGAGAAACCGCGGTCGCGGATTTGAAAACGCGCCCGGACTACGCTGTCACTGTGAGTCGCGCACTCACCGGTCATGTCGAACTCAAGGCCCCCGGCAAAGGCGCGGACCCGCGGCGCTTTCGCGATCCGCACGACAAGGCGCAGTGGGAAAAACTCCAGTCGCTTCCAAACCTCCTCTACACCGACGGCAACGAATTCAGCCTTTGGCAAAACGGAGCGCTCGTCGGGTCGGTCATCCGTCTCATCGGCGACATCGAATCCTCCGGCGCCCGGCTCGCCGCGCCGCCCGGCCTGCTCGCGTTGTTTGAAAACTTCCTCCGCTGGGAGCCGATCCCGCCGCGCAGCGCGAAGGAACTCGCCCACGTCAGCGCGCGGCTCTGCCGCCTACTGCGCGATGAAGTGACCGAGCAGCTCGCCGCCGGCAGCCCGGCGCTCACCTCGCTCGCGGAGGACTGGCGCAAGCTGCTTTTCCCCGAGGCGAACGACAAAACTTTTGCCGACGGCTACGCGCAGGCCGTCACCTTCGGCCTGCTCATGGCGCGCGCGAAGGACATCCGCCTTGCGGGCGGCTTCGATCGCGTCGCCCGCGAACTCGCGAGCACCAGTTCGCTCATCGGTGCCGCGCTGCGCCTGCTCACCGACAACGCCGAGAACCAGCAGACGCTCAAGACCTCGCTCGCCACACTCACCCGCGTGCTCGACGCCGTCGATTGGCCGAAAATCAGCAAGGGCCGGCCCGACGCGTGGCTCTATTTCTACGAGGATTTCTTGGAAGTGTATGACCACGACCTGCGCAAAAAAACCGGCTCCTACTACACGCCGCCGGAAGTTGTCGAAACGATGGTGCGGCTCGTCGATGACGTGTTGCGCTCACGCTTCGGCCAGCACGCGGGCCTCGCGTCGTCAAGCGTCACAGTCGCCGACCCCGCGACGGGCACGGGCACGTTTTTGCTCGGCGTGATGCGTCGCATCGCGGAGCGCGTCGCGGAGGATGAGGGAAAAGGCGCGGTGAAGACGGCGATCACCGCCGCGGTGCAGCGGCTCGTCGCGTTCGAGATGCAGCTTGGCCCCTTCGCCGTCGCGCAGCTTCGCGTCCTCGCGGAATTGAACGACATCACCGGCGCGCCGCCGTCGGCGACTCCGCGGATGTTTGTCACCAACACGCTCGGCAATCCCGACGACGACGAGGGCTGGATTCCCGGCATCCTCGCGCCCATCGCGCGCTCGCGGAAGGACGCGAATAAAATCAAGCGCGAGGAGCCGATCACCGTCGTCATCGGCAACCCGCCCTACAAAGAAAAGGCCAAGGGCCGCGGCGGCTGGATCGAGGGCGAAGACCGCGCGGCGGAAAAATCCGCACCCCTCGCCGACTGGATGCCGCCGCGCGAATGGGGCGTCGGCGCGCACGCGAAACACCTGCGCAATCTCTACGTTTACTTCTGGCGCTGGGCGACGTGGAAGGTCTTCGACCACGGCCCCGGCGAGAAGACGGGCATCGTTTGTTTCATCACCGTCGCCGGATTTCTCGGCGGGCCCGGCTTTCAAAAAATGCGCGATTACCTGCGCCGCACTTGCGAGGAAATCTGGGTGATCGACTGCACGCCCGAAGGCCATCAGCCCAACGTGCCGACGCGCATTTTCCAAGGCGTGCAGCAGCCCGTCTGCATCGTGCTTGCCTCGCGCTCAGCAAAGAGCTGCGACGACACGCCCGCGACCGTGCGCTTCCAGTCGCTGCCCGAAGGACGGCGTGCGGAAAAATTCGCCGCGCTCGCAAAGCTCACGCTCTCGGAGCAAGGGTGGGCCGCGTGCCCGACGGACTGGCGTGCGCCGTTTCTGCCCGCGTTAAGAGGCGCATGGGCGACGTATCCCGCGCTCGAAGATTTCTTCATTTACGACGGCTCCGGCACAATGGCGGGACGCACGTGGGTCATCGCGCCTGATGCCGAGTCATTGCGGCGGCGCTGGCAGCGGCTCATCACC
>JANXSB010000673.1 GCA_025352865.1 Chthoniobacter sp.
GTCAATGAAAGTTTCGGCGAGGATGAAAATGGGGGCATGATGACTGCTTCTAATTATGATAATTATGCGCTCGAAAAAGAACTCGTCGATCATCACCGCCTATTCGCTGCTCTTCACCGTGGCCCTCGGGATCGTGGCCGAAGACCTGTGGACGGAGCAGCATCCCGCCCGCACGGCGGCGCGACATTTGCCGACGGCGAAACTGGCCAAGACCGCCGCCGGGCCTTCCGGCCCGATGGTGGCGCAGGTGAATGTGACCACCCGCTGACGCCCGATGTTTCTCGTCCTCATCCTTTTCCTCGTCCGATCCAACACGCGGGCGGCGCGGCAGCCCCGGAGCGTGGCGTAAGAATTAGCTTGGCCTCGCGCGGCAGTGGTGGGCTAAGGGTGGCGCATGACCGAGACGGAAGCCTGCATAGCGCTGAACATGGTGCCGAATCTCGGCCCGGTGCGGATGCGGCGGCTGCTGGAGCGGTTTGAAACGCCCGAGCAGGTCTTGCGGGCGCGGGTGGGGCAGCTCCGCGAGGTGGAAGGCGTGGGTGCGGAGGTGAGCGAGGGCATAGCGCAGTGGGAAAGCACGGTGGATCTGCCGGCGGAGCTGGCGCGGGTGCGGGACTTCGGCGCAGAAGTGCTGACGCAGGCGGATGCGCTCTACCCGCGGCTGCTGAGGGAAATTTATAATCCGCCGATCGTGCTTTATACATGGGGACGGCTGACCGAGCAGGATCAGCGTGCGCTGGCGGTGGTGGGCTCGCGGAAGACCTCGCACTATGGCATCGAGTGCGCGAAGAAGATCGCCTACCAGCTCGCCTATGCCGGGCTGACCGTCGTGAGCGGGTTGGCGCGGGGTATCGACACCGCGGCGCATCAGGGCGCGCTCGCCGCGCAGGGCCGCACGGTGGCGGTCATCGGCTCGGGGCTCATGGATTTGTATCCGGTGGAAAATGCGGGCCTCGCGGAAAAGATCGCCACCTCGGGCGCGGTCGTGAGCGAGTTCCCGATGACTTTTCCGCCCACCCCGCAGACTTTCCCGTATCGCAACCGCATCGTAGCCGGCTGGAGCAGCGGGCTGCTCGTCGTCGAGTCGGGACTGAAAGGCGGCGCGCTCATCACCGCCGGGCAGGCACTGGAGCACAACCGCACCGTCTATGCCGTCCCCGGTCCCATCGACCGCCCGACTTGCGCCGGCACGAACCGCCTCATCCAGCAAGGCGCGAAGCTCATCACCGGAGCAGCCGACATCCTTGATGAACTGAACCTCCTCCTCCCGCCCGACCGCCCGAAAACAGCACCCGTGGAGCTTTCCCCCGAGGAAAACGCCGTGCTCGAAACTATCGAGACCAGCGAGACGCCGCTCGATTCCATCGTCATAAAATCGGGCTTGCCGATGCCGAAAGTGGCGTCCACGTTGCTCGCCCTCGAAATGAAAAGGCGGGTCAAGCAGCTCCCCGGCCAGCAATTCGTCCGGCTCTCCTAATCCAACAGCACATGTCCAAGACCCTCGTTATCGCCGAGAAACCCAGCGTCGCCACTGACCTCGCGAAGGTGCTGGGCGTGAAGAAAATCGGCGACTGGTACGAGGACGACAAGTGGGTGATTTCGTCGGCGGTCGGCCACCTGCTCGAGATCGCGCCGCCCGAGGGGTTCGAGCCGGCGCGGGGGAAATGGAAGATCGAAAACCTCCCGTCGCTCCCGCCCGAGTTTGCCCTCTCGCCCATCGACAAGAACGTGGGCCGCTTCAACGTCCTCAAGCGCCTGCTCAAGCGCAAGGAAGTCACCGCCATCATCAACGCCTGCGACGCCGGGCGCGAAGGCGAGCTGATCTTTCGGAACATCCTCGCCGCCGTCGGCGTGAAGAAGCCGCTCCAGCGCCTCTGGCTCCAATCCATGACCACGGAGGCCATCCGCACCGCCTTCAAAAACCTCCGCACCGACGGCGACATGCAGCCGCTCGCCGACGCCGCCCGCTCGCGCTCCGAGTCCGACTGGCTCGTCGGCATCAACTCCACCCGCGCCCTCACCGCCTTCAACTCCCAGGGCGGCGGCTTCAACAAAACCACCGCCGGCCGCGTGCAGACGCCGACCCTCGCCATCCTCGCCGACCGCGAGGAAAAAATCCGCGCCTTCACCGAACGCGCCATGTTCGAGCTATTCGGCCAGTTCGGCGTCACTGCGGGTGACTATCAAGGCCGGTGGTTCGACGCAGGTTTTCGGAAAACCGAAACGGAAATCGCGCGCACCGAACGCATCGCAGATCGCCTTGGACTCAAGTTGACCGATCCCGCAGCCCAACTCGCACCGGCATTCGGTTCACTGGCGGATGAGCATCGTTTTGCCCATCGGCTCTGGCATCGCGAAATTGCCGAGGCCATTCGGGCAAAGTGCGCGGGAAAAACCGGCCAGATTGAAGAAGAAAAAAAACCTTCCTCGCAGTTGCCTCCGCTGCTTTACGACCTCACGACACTTCAGCGCGAGGCGAACGGCAAGCACGGCTTTCCCGCCAAGATGACCCTGCAAATCGCGCAGGCACTTTACGAAAAACACAAAGCCCTGACCTATCCGCGAACTGACTCGCGTTATCTGCCGGAAGATCACCTCGGCACCGCCGAGCGCGTGATGATGAGCTTCGAGGATCGCACTCTTTCCGTGCATGCCGAGAAAGCCATGAGCGAAGGCTACGTGCGCCCGAACAAACGGATTTTTAACAACGCCAAAGTCAGCGATCACTTTGCCATTGTGCCCACCGGAACCGTCCCCAGCGGACTGAGTGAAACCGAGCAAAAAATTTACGACCTGGTCGCAAGGCGCTTCATCGCTGTCTTCTATCCGGCGGCTGAATTTGAAACCACGACGCGCATCACAACTGTCGAGGACGAGAAATATAAGACCGAGGCGAAAATCATTGTGAAGCCGGGATGGCTCGCAGTGTACGGGCGCAAGGCCGGAACCGATGAGGAAAGTGACCGCGCCATCGCCATCGTCGTGCCCGGTGAAACGGCACGCACGGACTCGATTGAGGTGAAGGAAAGTGTAACCAAGCCTCCACCGCGCTACACCGAAGCCACGCTCCTCTCCGCGATGGAGGGCGCGGGCAAACTCATCGACGACGAGGAACTCCGCGAAGCCATGAGCGAGCGCGGACTCGGCACACCCGCCACGCGCGCGCAGGTCATCGAGGGGCTCATCTTCGAGGGCTACCTCATCCGCCAGGGCCGCGACCTCATCGTGACCGCGAAAGGTCTCTCGCTCATCACGCTTCTCCGCTCGTTAAAAGCCGAGTCGCTCACCAAGCCCGAACTCACCGGCGAGTGGGAATTCAAGCTCCGCCAGATGGAGCGCGGCCAGCTCTCGCGCCCCGCTTTCATGGAGCAAATCCGCGGGCTCACCACCGACATCGTGAGCAAAGTGCGCGGCGGCATGGGCACCGTAGTCGAGGGCCACTTTCACGACCTCGAAGTGCCCTGCCCAAAATGTGGAGCCGAGCGTTTCAAGGAAAGTTTCAAGGCCTACGAGTGCGTGAATCCCGAGTGCAAACTCATCATCTGGAAAAGCATGGCGGGCCGCGAACTCGAGCGTGAGGAAGTCATCACCCTGCTCATGGAAAAGCGCGTCGGCCCGCTCGAAGGCTTCCGCAGCAAACTCGGCCGCGGCTTCAACGCCGTGGTCATGCTCGACACCGAGGAGTGGAAACAGAAGTTCGACTTCCCCGACAAAGACGGCGCCGACGGTAAGCCCCTCGATCTCAGCCAGGCCAAAGAACTCGGCGACACCCCCAACGGCAAAGTCTGGGAAACCGACGCCGCCTTTCTCTGCGTGAAAGACGGCGCGAAACTCATCCGCATGGGCAAACTCATCTGCCAGCGCACCATCCCCGCCGAGCAGGCCATGAAGTTTTTCCGCGAAGGCAAAACGGATTTGCTCCCGCGCTTCATCAGCAAGAAGGGCCGCCCATTCGCGGCCTACCTCAAACTCGAAGAAGGCAAAGCCATCTTCGAATTCGCCCCCCGCGAGAAAAAAGCGCCCGCCAAAAAAGCCGCGCCGAGAGCCGCAGCGTAGGAAAACGCGAGAAACGCGCCGCAGCTTCTCCGCCGACTTTTTTCAGTCTCTACGGCTCGATCTTCGCCAGCGCCGCACGGGCCGCGTCTTGCACGGGCTGCGGCTGACCGTTGAGCAATTCGCGCAAACGCGCTGTCGCGTCCTTCGCCTCGGGGCCGAGGGCGGCGAGCGATTCGCAGGCGAAGACGCGCACCTTCGGGTCCTTCACCGCGAGCGCCTTCAGCAAATCCGGCACGGCGCGCACGCCGATCACGCGTAGCGCCTCGATCGCCACCACACGGTCGATGTCGCGCTCCAGCATCGCCACGATGCCGGGCACGGCGGAGCGCGACCGCTCGCCAAAGCTCGCCAGTGCTTGCGCGGCGGGCCGCCGCACGCGGCCCGTCTCGTCGCTCAACGCAGTGCTCAGCGCGGCGATGGTCTTGGCTTCGTCGCTTTCCACACTCGCCAGCGCGGGCACTGCCGGGACTCGCAGCTCCGAGGACGGATCGCGCAGCGCGGCGTAAATCTGCGGCAGCGCTGACGCAGCCTCGCGTCCGATTCCGGCAAACGCAGTGAGTGCCACAGCCTTTACGTCGTTGCCATTTTTGCCCGCGATTTCGAGCAGGCGCGGCACTGCCGGCGCGGATGCGGGTCCGATTTTGCCAAGCGTTTCCATGACCGTCATCTGCATGCTGAGATCGTCGAGCTTCGCGACGAGCACAGGCACCGCGGGCGCGGCTTTCGCTCCGAGTTCGCCAAACGCGCGCACCGCCGCGAGACGGCTGGCAGCATCGTCATCGGCGAGCAGTTCGCGCAAACCATCCACGCCGAGCGAAGCCGCGCCGCCGAGCAAAGCCATGCCCGCCGCACCCACTTTGCGCAACTCAAGCACGGGGCTCGCGAGCGCCGCTTGCAGCAGGGGCTTGAGCTGCGCGGGCGTGGCTTGCAGCGCGGTGAGGGCGCGCAGGGCGGCGGCCTGGGTCGCAGGATCGGATGAGGAGGCGAGGGCGAAAAGCGGTTTGATCGCGTCCGCCGCGTCGCGCCCCATCGCGCCGAGCGCGCCTGCGGCGGAGGCACGCTGCGCGGGATCCGGTTGTTGCAAAGCCTCGATGAGCACCGGCACGGCGGGCGGGCCAAAGCCGCGCAGCGTGCGCAGAATCCACGCGCCGCCCGCAGTGTCCGACTGCTTCAGCGCGGCAAGCAGCGCGGGCAGCGCCGCCGGGCCGATCTGCGCGAGCGCATCCGCAAACGCCGCGTCGCCTTTCGCGGCCCGCGCGCCCGCGAGCAAGGCGGGCAGGGCATCCGCGGCGTCCGGCCCGAGCCGCCCGAGCGCCTGCACGGCGCGCTGGGACACGGCGGGATTTGGGTCCGCGAGCAAGGCGGCAAGGAGCGGGACCGCAGGCCGGCGCAGCGCGCGCGTCGCGGCGATGGCGTTGATCGCCGCATGCCGGATTGGCTCGCTGTCATCCTTCGCCGCGGCGACGAGCAGCGGCGCGCTCTTCACCGGATCGGCGCAGACTTTGGGCAGCGCAGTGAGCGCCGCCGCCCGCGCGCCGGCGTCGGTTTCTTTCGCCAGCATTTGCAGGAGCGCCGGCTCCGCGCTTTTCGCCACGTCCCCGAGTTGCGCGAGCGTGAGCGCCGCGCTGCCGCGCTGGAGCGGTTCGTTCCAGCCCAGCGCCTCGATGACCGGCGCGACGGCCTCCGGCCCGATCAGAGCGAGCGCACCGACCACCTCCATGCGGACAGAAATTTCGGCATGACCAAAGTTTTCACGCAGCACTGGAATCGCTTCCTTCGCCTGCGGCCCCATGCCGCCAAGCGCCCGTGCTGCCCCCACACGCAGGCCGCTGTCATCGGCGCTCAGCGCCTTAATCAGCGCCGGAATCGCTTCCGGCCCGATCTTCGTCAGCGCATACGCCGAGCGCACCATCGCCTGGCGCTTTTCGCGATCCCGCCCGCCGCGCGAGCTGAAGCCGTCGAGCAACGCCGGAATCGCATCCTTCGCCTCCGGCCCCATCGCCGTGATCGCGGCGATGGAAAAAGACCACACCTGCTTGTCCGAATCCTGCAGCGCCTTGATCAGCGCGGGCAGTGCGGGCTTCGCGCCGGGGCCGAGTTTGCCGAGTTCAAACGCCGCATCGCGGCGACTGGCAGCATCCGACGATGCCAACTTCTGCGTGAGTTTTTCCACAGACGGCGGCGCATCCTCGGCACACGCCAAAACCGCCAGCAGATATGCAACCGCGCCGCTCGCCAACGCGCGGACAAACGAATGCGCGCTCACCCTTCGAGCCCGCGCAGCGTGCCGGTGCTGTCGCCGAACGAATCCGTGTGCGCGCCCATGCGGTCGAGCATCGCGAGGAGCAGATTCGCCATCGGCGTCTCGGGCGCAGAGCGGAGATGTCGGCCCGGGAGGATGGTGCCGCCGCCGCGTCCGGCCATGATGAGCGGGAGGTTGTCGTGGTCGTGACGGTCGCCGTCGGCGAGCCCCGCGCCATAGACGAGCATGGAGTTGTCGAGCAGCGTGCCGTCGCCTTCGGGAATCGCGCGCAGGCGGTTCAGCACGTAGGCAAACTGCTGCATGTGAAAGCGGTTGATGTCGCGGATTTTTCCGCGTTTCACCGGGTCGTTCTGGTGGTGTGAAAGCGAGTGATGGCCGTCGTTCACGCCGATGTTGCGGTAGCTGCGGTTCGAGCCTTCGTTCGCCAGCATGAAAGTGCAGACGCGCGTGGTGTCGGACTGGAAGGCGAGCACCATCATGTCGCACATCAGCTTCGCGTGCTCCTCGAAACTCTCGGGAATGCTCTCCGGCACTTCGTACCCGGCAGCCACGGCTGGCGTCGCGCTCGCGACCATTTTCTCCGCCTGCTCGATGCGCTGCTCGATCTCGCGGATCGCGGCGAGATATTCGTCGAGCTTCTGCCGGTCATGCCCGCCGACCTTGCTGCTGAGCGCCTTCGCGTCCTCCATGACGAAATCGAGGATGCTCTTTTTGTAAATCTCGCGCCGCCGCGCGCCTTCGTTCGCCTCCTTCGGCAGGGCGCTGGAAAAAAGCCGCTCGAAGACGAGGCGCGGATTGACCTCGTGGGTCATCGGCGTGGATTCGCTGCGCCACGAGATGCTGTTCGAGTACGCGCAGGAATAGCCGCTGTCGCATTTGCCGCCTTGGCGACCGGGTTCCAGGCCGAGTTCGAGCGAGGCGAAACGTGTCTCCTTGCCCGCTTGCGCAGCGGCGAGCTGGTCGGCGGAAATGCCGACGCGAATCTGCGAGCCTTCGCTCTTCAACGGCTGCGAGCAGGTGAGCCAGCTTCCCGCCGAGCGCGCGTGGTCGCCGCCGCCGTCGGCGTTCGCGCGGCCTTTGTCCTGCGTGAGCCCGCTGAGCACGAGCAGCTCGCTTTTGTGCGGCGCGAGCGGCTGGAGGATGTGCGGCAGATCGAAGTCCGCGCCGTCCGCGAGCGGCGTCCAGTCGGGCATGTTCACGCCGTTCGGGACAAACATGAACGCCATGCGCACGGGCGCTTTTTTCCCGCCGATGGCACCGGCAAGGGCGCGAGACGGGAGCATCGCGTCGAGCAT
>JANXSB010000699.1 GCA_025352865.1 Chthoniobacter sp.
GAATACCGCCCCGCTCGAGAAAAAGCTCGCTGACCTCAACGCCGAGAATGTGAAAGTTCGGGCAGAACGCGCGACCAAGACCGCGGGGACGCCTGAGTACGACGCCATCAACGTCAGGGTGCAGGGCATCAAGCCCGAAATCGCCGCCGCCCAAGCCGCGCTCGACGCCGCGAAAGGCGGCACCGCTGCCCCCACTGCTCCCGATCTCAAACCCGCCCAGGCCGAACTCGCGAAAGCCAAGGAAACCCTCAACGCTGCGAAGGCCGACGCGAAGCCTGCCGAAGTGAAATTCGCCGCCGCCGAAAAAGCCCTCGCCGCGCAGCGCAAGGAAGCCGAAGCCGCCGCCCAGCAAGCCGCCCAGCTTCGCAAAGATCTCCCCAACATCGAAAAGACCGCGCTCGCCGCCAAAGCCCAGGCCGAGCAAGGCGCGCAGAACGCCGCACGCGAAGTCGAGGCCGCGAAAGTGGAAGCCGAAAAGCGCCGCGCCGCCTACGAAACCCTCAAGGCCGGCGCACCAAAATCCGCCGCCCTCGCGCCCGCGGCGCAGCTCTGATCCAGCCCGCTACTGCCACGGCTGCGCGTAGAGCGCCTTGATTTCCACGGGCGTGAGCGCGCGGTTATAGACCCGCACCTCGTCGATCGCGCCATCGAAATTCTGCCACTCGCCCTCGTCCACACCGCCGATGCTCATCCACATTTTGTCCGTCGGATAATTCACCGTTTCGCCGGTCCGTGCGCGGCCCACGATCTCGCCGTTCACGTAGAGTTTCAGCGCGCCCATCTTCGGCGAAGGTTTTTCCAGCGTGCCCGCGACGAAGTACCACATCTCGGGTGCGAGCGTCTTTGGCGACTCCACAGCCACATGCTGGTTCAGCATTTTTTCGCCCGTCGGGGAGAGCTTGATCTCGTTGTCGAAGACCGTGAAGACCGCTTTGCCAGTCACCGAGCGGTCAGTGCGAAACTCGAGCGTACCGTCCGGGTAGAGGTGGAGGTCCCACGGGTCGCGGCCGTACTGGCGGTCGCCAAACCACGCGATCTGCGAACCCCAGCGCGGCGCGATGCTCGAATACTTCACCCACGCCGTGACCGTCAGCGTTTCTTTCAAATCGAGATCCGGCGTGGTCGGCAGCGTCACGGAATCCCAGGACACCAGCCGCTCACTTGACGGATTTTTGCGCAGCCGCACCGCCTGGCCGTGGATGCCGGTGACAAAGGTCGGGCCACCGCGCAGCCGTCCGTCGTGCCCGCGTCCGCTGGCATCGGTGGCATCCGCGTGGTCGAAATTCCAGTAACCCATCAGCCCGTCCTCCGGCACCGGCGGGATCACCGCGCCCGCGGGCGGCGGTACGGCCCCGGGATATTTTTCAGCCGGCGCGGGAGGCGTCGCTGGCGTTGCGACAGGCGACGTCAGCGAAGTCTGGATCACGGGCGAGAGCGTCACATTTCCGCTGCGGGCGACCTGCTGGATTCCTTTGCTCAGCGGGTTCTCCGGGCTCAGCGGATCGCCGAGCACGAGCGCCAGTTTTGCGAGCGCCTCGGGGTTCGGCGCGCCCTCGGTCACAGCGGGATAAAGCACCGCGCCATAGATTTTCACATCGCCCGAGACGCGGCGGAGCACGATGCTTACGGCGGTCGGATACTTGCGCAGCGGGATGATGTAGGTGTCCGTCGTCGCCTCCTTGCCCACCTCCACGAGATTGCCAAAAAGATCGACCTCCACCACGCGCCCCTGTACATCGAAAAGCTGCACCGCGATGTCCGCCGTCTCGCCCGCGTCGAAAAGAATCGTCGCCACGAGATCTTCATTCATGCGCTTCCGGTCGATCCCGATCGAAACGCGCCCCACGCCCGCCGCCGCCGTGCCCGCAGCCTGCCAGCACCGCGGATCATCGCTAAAGCGCCCGCCCTGCTGCCCGATCTTCGTGACCCACGCCGGCACTTCCGCCGCCGCGAGCGCGCCCTCTTTTTCCATATCCGGCCCGAAGCTCAGCTCCGCCACCTCCGGCTGAACCGGAGCAGCACCCGCCGCCAGCCGCAGGGCGGCGGCGATGAGCCAGATCAATGAAGGGGAGGGGCGCATGAGGAACGCGAGCGGAGTGTCCCCGAATTCGCGCGCGTGGCAATCCTCCATTTTATGCGCGCCACCCGCGGCCACTTTGCCATTGCAGCCCGCGCCCACGGCGGTAAAGCAGCACCTGGAAAAAACCGCCCACGCCGGTGTGGTGAAATGGCAGACACAACGGACTTAAAATCCGTTGGCGCGAAAGCGCCGTGCGGGTTCGAGTCCCGCCACCGGTAGCGCGGCGCGCGGTCAGTCGCGCCGCGAGAGAATCGAGGCGAG
>JANXSB010000040.1 GCA_025352865.1 Chthoniobacter sp.
CCAGGCCCACGACATCAAGCCCATCGACCTCGTGGTGGTGAATCTTTACCCGTTTGAAAAGACCATCGCCAAACCCGAGACGACGCTCGAAGAAGCCATCGAGCAGATCGACATCGGCGGCCCTTCGATGCTCCGCAGCGCGGCGAAAAACTACCGCTCCGTGACGGTCGTCACCGATCCCGCCGACTACGACGACGTGCTCGAAAACATCCGCGCCAATGACGGCGCGACCACGCTGAAACTGCGCGAGCGGCTCGGCATCAAGGTTTTCGTCACCACCTCGAAATACGACGGCGCGATCGCGAATTATCTCAACAAGGAGCAGGAAACGACGTGTGCATTGTCGCTCTGCCTGCCCGTCGTCGCGCGCCTCCGCTACGGCGAAAACCCGCACCAGACCGCCGCGCTTTACGGCCACTTCGACGAGCATTTTGAAAAGCTCCACGGCAAGGAACTTTCCTACAACAACATCCTCGACATCACCGCCGCCTCCGAGCTGATCGAGGAATTCAGCGAGCCGACCGTCGCCATCCTCAAGCACACCAATCCGTGCGGCATCGGCAGCGACGCCGACCTGCGCGCCGCGTGGGACAAAGCGTTCGCGACGGACAAGCAGGCACCCTTCGGCGGCATCATCATTTGCAACCGCCCGATCAACGAGGCACTCGCCAAAGCCATCAGCGAAATTTTCAGCGAGGTCATCATCGCGCCGGATTTTGATGCCGAGGCGCGCGCGCTTTTGCAGAAAAAGAAAAACCTCCGGCTGATGCGAAAACTCCCGCGCCCGCTGCCGAAATCCGACGAAGAGCAGATGCTCATCCGCTCCGTCACCGGCGGCGTGCTCGTGCAAAGCCGCGACGCTTCACCCGAGACCGATCTCGACGAAAAAAACGTCACCGCCCGCAAGCCGACGAAAGCCGAGCTGGCCGCGATGCTCTTCGCCTGGCGCACGGTGAAACATGTGAAATCGAATGCCATTGTCTATGCCGCCGCCGACCGCACCCTCGGCATCGGCGCGGGACAAATGTCGCGCATCGACGCCTCCCGCATCGCCATCTGGAAAGCCGCCGACGCCGGTCTCTCGCTCAAAGGCAGCGCCGTCGGCAGCGACGCTTTTTTCCCCTTCCCCGACGGCCTCATCGCCGCCGCCGAAGCCGGTGCCACCTGCGCCATCCAGCCCGGCGGCTCCGTCAAAGACCCCGAAGTCATCGCCGCCGCGGACGAGCGGAAAATGGCGATGATCTGCACGGGCGTCCGGCACTTTAAGCACTAGCTCCGGCGCATGCTGCTCGGCGTCAATATCGACCACATCGCCACGCTCCGGCAGGCGCGCTACGCCGCCGATCCGCTGTCGCCAATCTGCGAGCCCGACCTCATCGCCGCCGCCTCCGCCTGCGAGCGCGCGGGCGCGAGCGGCATCACCATTCATCTGCGCGCCGACCGGCGGCACATTCAGGATCGCGATGTCGTGCGCCTGCGCGAAAGCATCAACACGAAGCTCAATCTCGAAATGGGCAACACACCCGAGATTCTCGACATCGCGCTTCAGGTCTTGCCCGAAGACGTCTGCCTCGTCCCCGAGAACCGCAAGGAAATCACCACCGAAGGCGGCCTCGACGCCGCCGGGCAAATGCGTGCGCTCGCACCGACCGTCGCCCGCCTGCAAAAAGCCGGAATCCGCGTCTCACTTTTCATCGAGCCCGACCCGCAGCAGATCGACGCCGCGCACCAGCTCGGCGTCGAGATGATCGAACTCCACACCGGTGCATTCGCCAACGCCACCGGCCCCGCCCGCCGCGAGGAAACCCAGCGCCTCATCCTCGCCGCCACCCACGCCCACGGCCTCGGCCTCCAGGTCAATGCCGGCCACGGCATCAACTACGTGAACATTTGCGAGATCGTGAAAATCCCACACCTCGTCGAACTGAACATCGGCCACTCCATCGTCTCCCGAGCCCTCACCACCGGCCTCGAAAGCGCCGTCGCCGAAATGCTCGCGCTCATGCGCCGCACCCCATGAGCGTCCTCGGCCTCGGCGTGGACATCGTGGAAACCGCGCGCCTTGCCGCCGCCATTGAGCGGCACGGCGAGCCCTTTCTCGACCGCGTTTTTTTGCCAAGCGAACGCACCTACTGCGCGACAGCCGGCGTCCCCGAGCGCTGCTACGCGGCCCGCTTCGCCGCCAAGGAAGCCGTCGCCAAAGCCTTCGGCACCGGCATCGGCGCGCAGCTCGGATGGCACGACATCGAGGTCTGCCGCGCGGAGAACGGCGCACCGTCCATTCGCCTCCACGGCACCGGAGCCGAGACCGCCGCACGCCTCGGCATCCGCGAAGTGCGCCTCAGTCTCAGCCACTCCGAGCACTACGCCGTCGCCAGCGCCATCGCCCTCGGGGAGTGAAAGCAGCTTGGGCTTCAGCCCAAAATCGCGGCTGTTTGGGCTGGAAACCCAAGCTGCATTTTTCCACTGGCGTCCCGCGCGCGGCTGCATATTCTGCCGCTCCGTTTTTCCCGGAAAACGCGCGCTTAGCTCAGCGGTAGAGCACATCCTTCACACGGATGGGGTCGCAGGTTCGAACCCTGCAGCGCGCACCATCCGCGGCCGTTAAAGGTGGATGCTCTGCGACTCCCGGCAGCGTTTCGGCGTGTTGAATTCGCTCATGTAGAAACGGAAAAGCGGCGATTCCGGCGGTGCCGTCCGTCGCCTGCCAAAAATCAGTCGGAGCAAAGTTTTCATGGCAGCAATCAAAAGCAGCCCGCGAGCCGTGATCCGGGGAACCTGCGAAAAAAAAGCCCGACCATTGCTGATCGGGCTGGTGCGAAGCTGCGGGATGAAACGGTAAGGTCAAATTGGGACTTGGTGTCTCCCAGGCTCGCGACTTCTATTTTAGCAACGGTCGTGCCATCGGCCCTGTTTATGAAAATCATTCCATATTCCCTCCTCGCAGTTTTCCTCGGCTTCGCGGTGATCGCGCGCGCGGAGGTGAAGATCACCATCGACCACCTCGACAAGGAGCACGCGACCGCCGGTTTCAAATTCCCGCATGTCCCCGCGCCGCGCCGCGGCGATGCGGCGGCGAAGGCGGTCTTCACGCTCCTCGACGGCCAGCGCGACGGCGGCGGCGGCGACCTCGACAAACTCCACGACGGAACCCTCCCAAACATCGACGACGAGCCGGCGGCGAATTTCTTTTTCCAGGCGGGAACGGAGGGCGGGCGCATCCTCGTGGACCTCGGCAGTGTCATCGATATCCGCGAGGTGAATACCTACTCGTGGCACAGCGGCGTGCGCGCCCCGCAGGTCTGGCGGCTCTACGCGAGCGATGGGAAGGCACCCGGCTTTTCCGCACAGCCGAAGCGCCCCGCCGATCCCGCCACGCTCGGCTGGCGGCTCGTGGCGAGCGTGGATACCCGGCCCAAGGAAGGCCCGCTCGGCGGACAGTATGGCGTGAGCATTTCTGATCCGGGGGCCGCGCGCTATCTGCTCTTCGACGTGGCGCGCACTATCGACGTGGGCTCTTTTGGCCAGACCTTTTTCAGCGAGATCGACGTGCTGGACCGCGCCGCTCCCGAGGTGGTGGAAACGCCGCCCGTGCAGCTCACCGAATCCGTGGACATCGACGGCGGCGCATCCCGTTTCACCGTCGATACCACCGAGACGCCCGACCTCACGGACTGGTCGCACCGCGAGCTGATTCCCGCTTTGCAAAAGTGGTATCCGCTCATCGTCAAAATGCTCCCGAGCAATGGCTTCACCGCGCCGAAAACTTTCAGCATCACCTTCACGGATCGCTGCAAAGGTGTGGCCGCCACGATGGGCAATCGCATCGAGGGTTCGCCCGGCTGGTATCGCGAGCAGCTCAAGGGCGAAGCCATCGGCTCGCTCGTGCATGAGCTGGTGCATGTCGCGCAGCAGTACGGCCACGCGCGCCAGCCCGGTGCCACGCACCCGCCGGGGTGGCTGGTCGAGGGCATCCCGGATTACATCCGCTGGTATCTCTACGAGCCGCAGTCGAAGGGGTGCGAGATCAGCCCGAAGCGCGCGGCCACGGCGCGCTACGATGCGAGCTACCGCGTCTCCGCGAATTTCCTCAACTTCGTCATCGGCAAATACGACAAGGAACTCATCCGCGAACTCAACGCCGCGATGCGCGAGGGCCGCTACGACGCCGAGCTGTGGAAAAAACGCACGGGGCACACCGTCGAGGAACTCGCGGACGAGTGGAAGAAAGCACTCGAAGCCGGGCCGCCGCCGTAGGCAGCGCCGACTTTTTTTGCAGCCCGCCGAGACGGCGCTGGACATTTTTGGCGCGGCGTTTCAGAACCGGAGGCGGTCAGCAACCCAACCCACCCATGCTTATGAAAACCGTTCTCCCTTTCACCCTCCTCGCCCTCGCCCTCGCCGCATGCAGTGCGCCGCAGGGGAAAAAATACTCCGCCACAAACCGCGAGCTGCCGCCGATCGCGCTGCCGGAGCCGGTGAAGCAGGCCGAGCTGTACGATTCGCAGTCCGGAAACATCGTGGCGCTGAAGCCGGACGGAACGCTGACGATCTCGCTCTCGTCGAACCACAAAAGCGGCTTCGCCTGGCGGCTGGCGGAGATTCCTGATGCCACGGTACTGAAGTGGGTTTCGACCGAATATCTCGCACCGACGGCGACGAGTGCGGGGCAGGAGAAATGGATTTTCAAGGCGGTGGGTGAAGGGGACGTGGATGTGCGGCTGTGGTACACCAGCCCGCGGCCCGAGCAGTTTGGCAGCGCGCCGGTTTTCAAATGCACGGTGGCAGTGACCACCGGGCTCGCGCCCGTGGCGAAAGGGCCGGACGGGAAGAACATCGTCCCGGTGAAAAGGCCGCACGCGAAGCCGCATGCCCGTTCGCACGCGAAGCCCAAGGCGCATCCCACGGTGCCGGATCAGGAGACCTCGCCGTTTCTCCAGCCGATCTTCCGCTCAAGCGGGGTGCTGCTTCGCGATAAGCGCGATGGCACCCAGGAGCAGGGCTGAGCCGGCGAGCCGGCGGAGCATGACGGCGCGGCCGTGCATGCGTTCGACGTTGCCGAACCAGTGCCCGACCGTCCAGACGAGCACCACGCTCCAGATGCCGCGCGAGTTGTAAAGCACGTTGGTCGTGGTCGCGCCGAGATTCACGATGCACCAGGCGACGCCCATCGCCTGCACCGCG
>JANXSB010000353.1 GCA_025352865.1 Chthoniobacter sp.
GCGCCGGAAGTGCTGGGCCGACTGATTCATCGAATCGAGAACACTCTCAATCCCCCGCCCGCCGAGCAATGAGCCGGCGCATTTCCCCCGCAGAATGGGTTCCGCAAGGCGTGACTGCGCTGGAGCCAAAGGCCGAGGCGGCGGTGCGTGACGCAGAGACCGCTCTTGTCATCGCCGGTCCCGGCGCGGGAAAGACCGAGCTGCTCGCGCAGCGTGCGAGTTACCTTTTGGAGACCGGCCTTTGTGCCGCACCGCGGGCGATTCTCGCCATCAGTTTCAAACGCGACGCCGCGAAGAATCTGCGCGAGCGAGTAGCCCTGCGCTGTGGCGCTTCCCTCGCGCGCCGCTTCAACTCATTCACTTTTGATGCGTTTGCCAAGAGCCTCATAGATCGCTTCCGTTTGGCCTTGCCGGAGGCGCTGCGTCCCACCGCCGACTACTTGATCGACTACGCGACGTTTCAGAAAGCGCCGCTGCGAGAACGAGTCAATGCGCTGGCCGGGCCGGAAACCGGCCTCTCGCTGCGACAACTTCAAGGCGTGGATGCCGAGGTGTTTTTCAAGAAACACGCCGTCGGTCTCGCGCTGCCAGGCAAACTCGCGCCAGACGCAGACGCGGCAGCCAAAGCGCGGTGGGTATTCTGGCAGCACGCATTGCACGAGGGAGAGAAGTCGGTGGTGAACTTCCAAATGCTCGGCTGTCTCGCTGAATTACTTCTGCGCTCCAACCCAGCAATCCGGGAAGCACTGCGGGCCACCTACGCCTTCGTTTTTCTCGACGAATTCCAAGACACCACCGGGGTTCAGTATCGCCTTCTCCACACCGCACTCCACGGTTCCGATGCGGTGCTCACCGCTGTCGGCGACCACAAGCAACGCATCATGCTTTGGGCCGGTGCGCTGGAAGGCGTTTTCGACGTGTTCAGCCGCGAGTTCCAAGCCCGACCGCGCGACTTGGAGATGAACTA
Source organism: Chthoniobacter sp. (assembly GCA_025352865.1). Classification (GTDB taxonomy): domain Bacteria; phylum Verrucomicrobiota; class Verrucomicrobiia; order Chthoniobacterales; family Chthoniobacteraceae; genus Chthoniobacter. Next base: position 968 of record JANXSB010000353.1, read on the forward strand.
TCGCTCTGCCCCCCGCCTTGTGGCTATTCAACATCACCTCATCGCCTCCATCGACCCTCAAAGCCCGATGCCGCGGGCGGCTAACGACGGCACCGATGGCGACGGCGAGTGCCGGCTATTGGTGTTTCCTGATGACGCGACGGAGGCTGCATACCTTGCCGGTAAGATCGAAGAATGGATGCAGGACGACGGCCTCACGCCCGCCGACATTTGCATCCTCGTTCGGAAACTTGCGGACTCATTTTCCCAAGCGCTGCGTGCCGCGCTGGCCGAGCGCCAAATTCAAAGCCGGGTGGAAAACGACCTCCAGGATCTGCTCGCCGAACCTCTGACGGTCATGGTGTGCGCCTTCCTCCGACTCGCCAGCCAGTCGCGGGATGCAGCCAGTTGGAGCGCGCTTACTGACATCCTCATGCAAGCACGGGGTCTGGCCGAAGACGAAACTTCGGCCGCCGGCCTCGGTCGCGAACTCGTCGAGATGATCGGCTCACTCCGCGAACCGCTCGCCACCGCGACGACAATGGAGGAGGTGGTCGAGTTGATTCGCGCGATGATTGATTCCGTTGACCAGCCCACGTTTCGCCGCCTGCACCCGCAATATATTCAGGGCGATTTTTTCGAGAAGACCATTGGCGATTGCGGGCGGACGCTGGCGGAAATGCGCGCACGGAATCCGAACTGGAGCGCGGCGCTCGATGATTTTCTCGGAGTGAACAGCGTCCCGATCATGACCATCGCCAAGAGCAAGGGGCTCGAGTTTCACACCGTCATCGTTCTCGGCTTGGAAGACTTCGCCTTTCACCATCCGCGGGGCAACCCCGCCGAAGAGGAGTGCAACTTTTTCGTCGCCTTCTCGCGGGCGGAAGAACGAGTGTTTTTTACCTTCGCAGACCAGCGGAATGGCCGTTGGCAAAGACGCGAACAAATAGCCCGTTACTACGAGCTTCTCGAAGCCGCCGGCGTGGTCATCGAAGTCATCGAAAGCTAAGCGGAAACCGAATGGACCGCGTGCTGAAATGAGTTGGTTGCTTCCGGCGATTTGAATAACTGCGCCCGTCCTTCCCGCCGCAGTTACTCACAACCTCCGCAGCTAGAGCCGGCCCTTTTCCGTGGGGCCTCGCTGCTCCGGTTGCCATCGCCAGAGCAACCAAATTTCGCAACGCAAGACGGCGGTGCGGCCTTGCGTCAGATGGCGCTTTGTCGGAATCTTCCCGCGTCTATCGAGCGCGATGCACTCACAACTTTTCATCTCATTCTATGCGTTCGCAGTGGTGTTTATTTTTCTAGGCGCCATCTGCCTGTTCTTGCGAATGCTTTGGCGGATTTTGGGAACGAACCGTTCTAACCGCAATCCACGTCCGACGCCGCAATCGCGGCCTGCTCTGCCCAGCGGCCGGGCGGAGCCACCAGCTCGGCGACTCCCGAATTTCGTTCCGCCGCCAGCGCCAAGAACCGAGCATGAGTATTGGCAGGCGGAGCAGTATTGTTTCGAGCACGATCAGCCTGCACCGCGGCCGCCTCCAATGCGGGAGCGCGATGAATGGTAAATCGTCGGCGCGAAGGGCTGTTCGCGGCAACGGGCGCGGGACGCTATTTTCGCCGTTTCGTCATTGTGGCAGCCAGAGCGTCACGAAGAGCTTTTTGGGGATCGAGGCGCGGGTAAAAGGATTCGTGCGGAGAATCGAGAAGCCGAACCAACAGCATCATCTGCCAGTCTTTCACCTCCCTGATTCGCATTTCGATTTTCGAGACCTCGCTTCTGCTGATGTCCCATCCCGCTTTCTGGAGTTCCCTCGCGAGTTTTGCTTGGGACCAGCCGCGATTGCTCCTGATCCGCCCCACCTGCCGACCGACGGCGTTCTTATGTTCCATACCCCGCCAGCTAGGAGTCGGTCTCTGTGGTCTCTGGC
>JANXSB010000081.1 GCA_025352865.1 Chthoniobacter sp.
CGGACAGCGCGCTGCTCACCGGCCTGCATGTGGCGCTCAGCGGCTTCCAGCGCGAATCCGAGGGCCTGCTGCAAACCTGCACCGCGCAGGCCCAGCGCGAGCACCTGCTCGAGACCGGCAGCTTCGTGCTCTTCGGCGCGCTCTCGATCGGTTTTCTCATCGTCTCGATCTCGGCCAGCTTCCGCGGTTTCCGCTGGCATCTCGCCAAGGCCAAATCCGCCGAGGCCCAGACCCGCGCGATCATCGACAACACCCTCGACGGCGTCATCACCGTCGATGACGCCGGCATCATCCAGTCGCTCAATCCCGCCGCCGAGCGCATCTTCGGCCAGCGCGCCGCGGAGGTCATCGGCCAAAATCTCGCGCTCCTCATTCCGCAGCGGCTTTTTTTCCACGACATGAAAGGCGGGAGCCACGGGGCCATCGCCACGCTCGGCCAGCGGCAGGGCTACTACTCCTTCCCCATCGAGGTCTCGGTCAGCGCCATGTCCGTCGCGGGGCGGCGGCAGTTCGTGGCCATCGTCCGCGATGTCAGCGAGCGTCAGCGCTCCGAGGATACGCTCCGCCAGATCAGCCTCGGCGTCTCCACCACGACCGGCGAAGAGTTCCTCCGCTCGCTCCTCAAGCAGCTCTCAAAGGCGCTCGCCAACGATTTCGCCTTTCTCGTCGAGCTGGGCAAAGGCGGCCCCGCAAACTCGGCCACGATCACCGTCGCCGAGCAGGGCAGCATCCGCAGCGTCTGCCCGTACGAACTCACGGACTCCGCCTGCGCCGACGTGCTGGCCAAAGGCACGCGCGCACACTGTGCCGCAGTCCGCACGCTTTTTCCCGAGGATGTCCTCCTGCTCGATCTCAACGTCGAAAGTTTTGTCGCCGTCCCGCTCACCGACCATCGTGGCCGGCCCATCGGCTTCATCGGCATCCTTGACCGGCACGCACTCGCCGAGACCCAGATCATCGAAAGCACGCTCCAGATTTTTGCCGCACGCGCTGGCGCGGAGATCGAGCGCAAGCACGCGGAGGAGGATCTGGCCGCGGAAAAGGAGCGACTCGCCGTCACGCTTCGCTCCATCGCCGACGGTTTCATCACGCTCGGCACCGATGGCCGCGTGCTCATGCTCAACGCAGTCGCCGAACGGCTCACCGGCTGGACGCAGGAAGAGGCGGTCGGCCAGCCATTCGGCGCGGTTTTTCAGCTCCTCCACGAGCGCACGCGCAAGCCGCGCGCACGCGTGCTCCAGCGCATCGTCGAGACCGGCACCGCCGAAGGGCTCGAAGGTCCGGCGCTTCTCGCCGCGCGCGGCAGCAAGCCTGGCCAGGAACGGATCATCGAGGGAAACGCCTCACCCATCCGCGATCACTCGCATCGGAAAATCGGCGCGATCATCGTCTTCCGCGACATCACCGAACGCCGCTGGCTCGAAGAGGAGCAGCAGAAGACCGACAAGCTCGAAAGCCTTGGCGTCGTCGCCGGCGGCATCGCCCACGATTTCAACAACCTCCTCACCGCCATCATCGGCAATCTCTCTCTCGCCATCGCCCACCCGGCGCTCGATGACACGATTGGCGAACGTCTCGCCGCCGCAAAAAAAGCGACCACGCGCGCGCAGGATTTGTCGCGCCAGCTCCTGACTTTTGCCAAAGGCGGCGCACCCATCAAACAAACCGCGACGCTTCCCAACCTCCTCCGCGACACCCTCTCGCTCACGCTCCACGCCGCGCCCGTCCACTGCGAATTCCAACTGCCCGACGACCTCTGGCCCGTCGAGATCGACCCCGGCCAGATCAGCCAGGTCTTCAGCAATCTCGCCACCAACGCCCACCAGGCCATGCCTTCCGGCGGCACCCTCCGCGTCACCGCCGAAAATCTGGAACTGCCATGCGACTCGCACACCCTCGGCCTGCGTGCCGGACGCTGGGTGCGGCTCTCGCTGCAGGATCAGGGCATCGGCATCCCGGAGGAGTATTTCAAAAAAATCTTCGATCCCTATTTCACCACGAAACCCAGGGGCACCGGCCTCGGCCTCGCCACGGCCTACTCCATCGTCAAGAACCACGGCGGCCTCATCCATGTGGAATCCCGCCCCGGCGAAGGCGCCACTTTCACCATCTGCCTGCCGGCTTCGGAAAAGAAAATCCTGCCGCTGCCAGCGCTACCGCTTCAGCCAGTTACCAATTCGCCGCGTGTCCTCGTCATCGACGACGAGGAAGCCATTTGCATGCTCGTGACATCCACGCTCGAACCGCTCGGCTACCAAGTCACCGAGATGCTCGACGGCCAGACAGCCATCAACGCCTACGAGACCGCCATACGCGAAGGCCGACCCTACCATCTTGTCATCTCCGACCTCACGATGCCCGATGGCCTGAGCGGCGCGCAGACCATCGCCCGCCTGCGCGAGATCGACCCCGCCGTGCGCGCCATCGTCTCCAGCGGCTACGGCAATGACCCCGTTCTCAGCCGGTTTGAAGAATACGGTTTCACCGGCATGATCGCCAAACCCTACGAGCTCGACGCCCTCGCCCGCAAAGTCGCCGAAACCCTCGCCGCACCCCTGGCTCCGAGCGTCGTCTATCACGATTTCGAGCAGCGCAAGACGGCGTGAGCCGTCCGATTTCAGCTCGCGTAAAAGCGCCTTGAAACTGCGCGGCTGACTGGCCACGCGATGAGCAGCAGCGCCGCGCAGAGAGAGCTCTCGACCGTTCCGGCAGCGGCGCAAAACGCTGTCTGGATCAGGAGCAGCAGGCGGATGAGCTGGCCGATGCAAGGCGGCACGGGCGCGCTCGCATCGCGCGCGAGATGGATCGCGACTGCAAACGCGCTCAGCACCGCGACGGAAAAAATCGCCGTCGTGCTCCAAAACGTCGGCGTGCGGACTTGCGCGAGAAAAAGCGCCGCGCCGGCCAGCAGCGCGAGCGCTGGCAGCCACTTCGCGAGCGGCGGCGATTTCGCTTTCGTCTCAAAGCGCGCGAGATGCGTGACCGCGGCGATGTAGAGCGTGACGAGCGCGACGGCGATGAGCAGCGGATTCACCCGGCCCGCGGCCAGCAGCCGCCAAAGCAAGTCCCCATGCGGCGCGGCGGCCGCTCCGAGCAGCACGCTCAGCCCGCGGCACACACCCATATTCAGCGCGCCGATGACCGGCAGATGCTTGGTGAGGTGGTTATAGATCGCGACGGAAACCACCACTCCGGCGGCGACAATCAGCGCCGCAACACCCAGCTTTCCCGCGAGCAGCAAACCGATGCCGGCCAAAACTGCGGCGACCACAGCGACCGTGCGCGGCTTCGCCGCGCCGCTGGGCAGCGGGCGATTCGGCCGCTCCGCGCGATCCTCCGCGAGATCGGCGAGATCGTTGTCCAGCAAGCCCGCCGCGTAAAAGCACACGCTCGCGCCAACCGCAAAAAAAACGCCGGCCTCAAACGCTCCGTAGGACGCCAGCACATAGCCCGCGAGCGGATCGCCGGGGACGGTGAAAAGATTCGGCGCGCGGAAAAGCTGGAGCCAGATGCGGAGGGTTTTGGACATCGTGATCGGAGATTTGTGAACTGCGAACGGTCTTCGCCGCCACACCATTCACCAATCACAAACCACCAATCACGCCCCGATTCACGCCGGCCGCTGCCCGCCAAAGACCGCCAGCTCCAGCACCTTCAAATAACAGTCCACATTTTCAAAACCGATCTCGCGCAGCCAGTCGCACTGCACTTCGAGCGGCGCGAGCGCGTCCGCTTCCTGGACGGCGCGGGCGTAGTATTCGCGGGCGATTTCCGCACGGCTGCGATCAGCGGAAGCGCGGAGCTCCTGGCCGAAAATCGCGTCGATCATGTAGTCGTCCCAGATCGACTCGGTCCAGCGCGTGGCCGAGGCGACATGTTCGATATTGATGAAGATGCCGTCGGGTTTGAGCAGTTGAAAAATCTCGCCGAAGAGTGCGCGCTTCCGGTCATCGGGCGAATGCTGCGCGGCGAAGCCGGAGACGACCGCGTCGAACGGTTGGGTGCGCGCAATTTCACTCATCCAGCCGGGCTGGGCGTAGTCCGTGAGGACAAACTCGACGCTATTCGCGTGAGCGCCGAGTTGCTCGCGCGCAGTCGCAAGCGCGGCTTCGGAGTAATCAACGAGGCAGCCGCGTGCGCCGGGATTTTCATCGAGGATCGCGGAGGAAAGCACGCCATCGCCGCAGCCGAGATCGAGGAAATTCTCCAGCCGCTCGCCACGCGCGGCAGTGAGCAGCCGGAGCATCATGTCGATTTGCTCGATGCTCAGCGGAATCGCACCGCGGACGTTCTGGAGGAACTTCGCGGCGAGATCGGGCTGATGCCAGGAGGCGGGTGGTTCAGGCATGTACACGGAACCTTTCTAAGCTAGCCGTCTGCCAACTTTCCCCAAAAAGCAAACGAGGGACAGGGCGCAAACCCTGTCCCTCGTGAATGCTGCGTTCAGCGCGTGGCTACGCTTGCATCGGCCCGTCGATGCCGCCGCTGAGTTCTTCGGCGATGTGGACGGTCTTGTAGCCGCCGATGGTCTTGAAATAGAGCAGGAGCAGCAGGTAGATCACCGCCATCGCCGCCGGGATGAGCGAGTCAGCCTGGAGCGTCCGGCGGTCGCCGCGGATGTCGGCTTCATGCACGGCTTTCTGCTTGTCGTCAGCCTTGTCCGCTTTGAGCGCGTCCTTGGCTTCGCCGAGCTTCTTGCCATCGAGACCGTTCACCTCGCTGAAGATCAGGAACGAGCTGGGCTTCTCGGCCTTGTATTCCGCGTAGAGCGCGGGATCGGCCTTCTTCAATTCTTCGCCAGCAAAGCGGTCCTTCGCATAGCCGAGACCCGCCGAACCGACGAGGCCGGCGGACATCATGCCGATGCCACCCATGATCGAGATGGCGATGGCACCGGTGCGCGGGAAGCGATCCG
>JANXSB010000088.1 GCA_025352865.1 Chthoniobacter sp.
TCCGCCTGCTCGCCCTTCGCTTCCTTCTTCGCCTGCTTGAAGTTCGCCGGGGCCGCGTCCGGGTGCTCGGCGCGCTGCGCGCCGGTCATCAGCCCTTCGATGGTCAGCAGTTGCAGGCGCGGCAGCTTCTTGCCCTGCGCCGTGGTGTAAAAGCCCGCGCTCGCCGCGTCGCTCACCATCCCGGCAGTCGGCGCGTCCAGCGAGATGAAGAACCCAAACTCCGCCCCTTCGCTCTCCCGCACCGACTTAAAGGCCCGCACGTCGTCCGCCTTCAGCTTCCCGCTCTTCACGCTCACGATCGCCTTCCGCGCGCCCTTCGCGTCCGCATCGTGGAAATACTTCACCCCGTCGATCCCCTTGTCCGCGCCCTTCTTCCTGCCCTGGAAAGGCTGCGCCTCCACCAGCGACACCGCCCACCATTGGAATTGATAGCGCCCGTCGTGCTCGCTCATCTGCGCGAGATGCCGCGCGCCCTCCAGATCCTTCGGCGTCCCATGCACGGCAAATTGCAGCGCCTGCTCCGCGGGCGGCTTCGCCTTGTCGTAAAAGGCATCCTTCAGCCGCTTCTCGATCAGCGAGATGGCGAGGTGCGTGATGTCGATGCCGATCCACTGCCGCCCCAGCTTCTGCGCCGCATGCACCGCCGTCCCGCAACCGCAGAACGGATCAAGCACCACGTCGCCCTCGTTGCTGCTGGCGAGGAGGATGCGTTCGAGCAGGGCGAGGGGTTTTTGCGTGGGATAGCCGAGCCGCTCGGCCGCTTGTGAGCCAATCGGCGGGATGTCATCCCAGAGGTTCTGCAACTTGATTCCCGGCGACTCATCCGCGTATAACTTCAAACGCAGGCGACCGCCGGCTTTCGCCGGGAAATGCAAGCGTCCCTCGACATCCAGCTTCTTCATCTTCTCCCGGCTGATCGTCCAGCCATTCGGATGCGGCTGATACGTCACGCCATTGCTCGCCGTGTAGGGATAAGTGAGGTTTGGGCGGATGCCGGGATTGCGCATATTCTCCGAGCGCCACCGCCGCCCCGTCGCCTCGATATTCGGAAACGCTGTTTCCAAGTCGCTTTTGCGATAGAGCTGGTTCCATGTGAACTCCGGCCCCTTCGTGTAAAAGAAAATCGTGTCCGTGATGTCGCCATAGGCCCGGTAAACGTTGCTGTGCGCCGAAGTCCGTTTCCAAATGATCTCGCTGCGAAATGCTGTCGGATCAAAAACGGAGTCCAAGAGAATCTTGAGGTAATGCGCGGCCACCGGGTCGCAATGCAAATAGAGCGAACCATGCCGTTTGAGCACCCGGTGCATCTCCAGCAGCCGCACGGCCATCATCACGAGATACGCCGTCATATCGTTTCGCCCGAGCGCCGCGACCAGCGCCAGCATCAAGTCGGTCACCGTGGTATTCGGCTGCGTGCGCAGCGAATCGAGATCCATCTCCGCCTGCTCTCCCCAATGCCAGCTATCGAGAAACGCCTCGATCTGCGCCTCGCTCTCATGCCCCTTCGGACTCTTGAACAGTAAGTTGTAATCCCGCTTCGAGTTGAACGGCGGATCGAGATAAATCAAATCCACCGACTCCGCCGCAATGCTGTCGCGCAGGACGGTGAGATTGTCGCCGTAGTAGAGGTGGTTCATCGAACCAACTCTACATCCTCAATCTCTGCGGGCTCGAAGGACTCTTCCACTTGGCACTCCTCCGCGTTGAAGACCATTACATCATGCAGCACCTTGCCGCGTTTCAGCCGGATGTTCACCCGCTGGTAACCCATGCCGGATTCAGGGAGGTGGACGAGGCGATCAATCCATGGAGCAGTCAGGCGGACGGTTTTCATTTGTCGGGAATGGTGATCGGACCAGTCACTGTGCCATCAGGCGTGCCGTTGACAAATATCACTTCGACCCCGCCGCCTGGCTGATTGTTGGCTGGTGCAACGGTGCCGCGTTGGAGGTCCGTGTCGGCGGGAGGTTTTGCCGTGAAAACGTTGCTCGCCGGATTCGGATTCGGAAGGGCGTAGCGCGCAACCGCATCCATGCCCGTTTTGATATGTGCATCGGCGTCCTCCTTGGTCGTGGCAAACGTCCCCGAGCGATAGCCCATTCCCACGGTCAGACGGTGATCCTTGGCGGTGGCGCAGAAACGCTTAAAAACTTCGCCGGACGCGGTCACCGTGACAGGGGCATCCTTCGCTTCCTCGCTTTTCGCTGCCTTTGCAAAGACTTCGCTGTTCGCCAATAACTGCTCGCGCGTTGGACTGGAGGCGCTCAATGCAGCGTGTGCGCTGCGCTCTGCGAAGACGTGCCATTTTTCATTACTGACCGCGACGCAACGCACGCCGTGGAGAGTTTCGGGCTCACGCGGCAGGACGCGGAAAAAATTGATCGAAGTATGGGTCTTCGCAGCTTCCGCAAGAAGATCGTTCCAGACACCGCGAAATTGCCACGGGTTCTCTCCCTCTTGGATAAAGATGGTTTGATTGAGGATATATCCGAACTCGTAGCTGCCCCCGCTCAATATGGCGTGCACCTTATGGCATCCCATTCGGTATTCCCGTTCAGTATTGAGCGAAGCAATTTGGGCGGGCGTCAGTCGGATCATGCCCGCTGAGTTATGAAACTCCGCCGCTGCTCACAAGCACCTTCTCCCCACTTCAGTCTGAAAACGCTATTTTCACGCCTCGCTGCCAAAAGCAACAGTCTCCACCCCGATGCCCGCACCTAGCGCGGCGCAGTCTTGCCGTTGGTCAGCGCCGCGGTGCGCTCATTTTTCAGCCGCTGGTTGATGACGAAGGTGTTGTTGTCGCCGTATTTCGACCAGGGGCCGGGGGGCACTTCGTCGAAGTCCACGAATTTCCAGTCGGTTACGTCGGTGTCGTTCATGCCGAGGTAGTCGCGGACGGCGGGTGAGATATCGAGGCCGGCGCC
>JANXSB010000361.1 GCA_025352865.1 Chthoniobacter sp.
ACGAGCACGCCGTCCTTGTAAAACGAGAAGCCGGTCGGGCCGTTGAGATCGTCGAGGAAGGTCGTGCATTGGTCCGCTTTGCCGTCGCCGCGTGGAAGAACTATCCCGAGCGCGAGCCGCTGAGCAAAGACGGCGACAAGCTCCTCATTTTCGAGGACACCGACGGCGACGGCAAAGCGGACCAATGCACGACCTTCCTCGACGATCTCAACGGCCCGACCGGCTTCTCGTTTTACAAGGACGGCGTGCTCGTGATGCAGGCACCGAATTTATGGTTCGTGCCAATCGGCAAGGACGGCAAGGCGGGCAAAAAGGAGCGCGTGCTCATGGGCATGGACAGCGCGGATTCGCACCACACCACGAACGCGCTCAACCCCGATCCGGCGGGCGCGATTTATCCGAGCGACGGCGTCTTTCACCGCACGCAGGTCGAGACGGCCGCCGGGCCGCTTCGGCACAGCGATGCCATCGCGTGGCGCTATGAGCCGCGCACGATGAAGATCGAAAAATACGCGCCCTACGGCCTCGTGAATCCGCACGGCAAAGTGTGGGACTACTGGGGCAACGACATCCTCACGAACGCGACCAGCAACGGGAACTATTTCGGCCCGGCGATCAGCGGGCATCTCGATGAAGGCGATCATCCGGGGATCAAGGATTTCTGGAACCGCCCGTCGCGCCCGTGCCCCGGCACCTGGATGATTTCGAGCCGGCATTTTCCCGAAGACTGGCAGGGGAATTTTCTCAATTGCAACGTCATCAGCGACCAGTGCATCTACCGCGTGAAGGTCTCGCAGGACGGCTCGGGATTGAAGGGCGAGACGATCGAAAAACTCGTCTATGCCGAGCCTGCGGATTTGCCGGAGTTTCGTCCGATTTGCGTCGATGTCGGGCCGGATGGCGCGATCTATTTTTGCGATTGGAGCCAGACGATCATCGGGCATTTGCAGCACCACCTGCGCGATCCGAACCGCGACCATCAGCACGGGCGCATTTACAAAATCACCTACAACGGACGCCCTCTGCTCAAGCCCGTGAAGATTGACGGGCAGCCGATTCCCGCGCTGCTCGACGTTTTGAAGGAACCGGAAAACGACACACGCACCATCGCGAAAGTCGAACTCGGCAAACACCCGACGGCGGAGGTGATCGCCGCCGTCAAGAAGTGGGCGGCGGCGCTCGACAAGAACGACAAAAATTACGCGCACAATTTGACCGAAGCGCTGTGGGTCTGCCAGTGGCACAACGTCGTCGATGCCGACCTGCTCAAACAGGTGCTCACCTCGCCGGAACCGCAGGCCCGCGCCGCTGCGGTGAAAGTCCTCTGCTACCAGTGCGACCGCGTCCCGGAGGCGCTCAGCTTTTTGAAAAACGCAGCCGCCGACGCCGACCCGCGCGTGCGCCTGCAAGCGGTGCGCGCCGCGAGCTTCTTCCGCCAGTGGGAAGCCGGCGACGTGGCGCTCGCGGCTCTGAAACTCCCGACCGACTACTACCTCGACTACACGCTCAAGGAAACCATGCGGCAGCTCGAACCGTGGTGGAAAAAAGCCATCGCCGAAGGGCATCCGCTCGCCGCAGACAATCCGGCGGGGATCAATTTCGTCCTCGGTAACGTAAGCACCGCCGACCTAGCGAAGCTGCCAAAATCGCCAGTCGTTTATACCGCCATGCTCACCCGCACCGACGTGCCGCAGCCGCAGCGGATCGAGGCGCTCGGCGAACTTGCGAAGCTCAATAAAGTCACCGAGGTCGCGGCTCTCCTCGGCGCGCTCGAACCCATGATGGCCAAAGGCGGAAAAGCCGTGGAAGACCTCTGCCGGCTGCTCCTGCTCCAGACGCCCGCCGATCTCAAAGCCTCGCGCGCCACGCTCGCAAAACTCACCGCGCCCGGCACCGCGGAATTCGTCCGCCAGAGCGCGCGCGCCGCGCTCATCGCGGTGGATGGCTCCATCAATGGCGCATGGAGCGAGGCCGTGAAATCGCCCGCTGCGCTCACCGATTTCCTCAACGCCCTGCCGCTCGTCCCCGACCCCGCGCTGCGCGCCACGGCGTTTGAAAAAGTGCAGCCGCTGCTCACCGCATTCCCGACGGAAGTGGAGGCCACGGTCAAAGGCGGGCACAGCGCCGAAGGGCGCTTCGTCCGCATCGAACTCCCGCGCCGCGGCACGCTCACGCTCGCCGAGGTGCAGGTCTTTGTGGACGGCCGCAACATCGCGGGCTCGGGCGTCGCAAAGCAGTCCAGCACTTCGAACAGCGGCGACGCGCAGCGCGCCGTGGATGGCAATACCGACGGCGCTTACAGCTCCGGCACGCAGACGCACAGCGTCGAAAACGAGGATCATCCGTGGTGGGAACTCGACCTCAAAACCGCGCGACCCATCGAAGCCATCGTCATCTGGAACCGCACCGAAAACGGCGGCTCCTACATCAAGCGCCTCGACGGTTTCGACCTCACCGTGCTCGATTCCGACCGGCGCGAGATTTTCAAAAAATCCAGCAACCCCGCGCCTGCGGAATCCGTCCGCATCGAGCTGCAAGGCGACCCCGCAGGCACCGTCCGTCGCAGTGCCATCCGCGCGCTCACCAGCCTGGGCAAAGACCCGCAGGGCGTTTTCACCGCGCTCGCCGCGCTCATCAAAAGGAACGACCAGCCCGTCGCCGCCGCGCAGGGCATCATGCAGTTGCCGCGCGCGGCATGGGCGAAAGAGCAGGCCGGTCCCGCCGTCACAGCGCTCGTTGCGTGGGCCGGGAATGTGCCCGCGTCGAACCGCACCGCGCAGGATTACATCGAGACCGTGCAGGTCGCGAATGAGCTTGCCGCCTTGCTTCCCGCGGCTGAGGCCTCGGCGGCGCGCAAGGCTTTGCGCGAGCTGAGCGTGAGCGTTTACGTCGTCAAAACCGTCCGCGAGCAGATGCGCTATGACACCCCGCGCATCGTCGTCGAGGCCGGCAAGCCATTTGAGATCATCCTGCAAAACATGGACGCGATGGGCCACAATCTCGTCGTCGTAAAACCCGGCACGAAGGAAAAAGTCGGCACCGCATCCGCCACGATGACACCCGACAAACTCGACGGCGAAGGCCGCGCGTTTTTGCCAAAGTCACCGGACATCATCGCCGCCACCAAGCTCGTCGAGCCCGATCAGAAAGTGTCGCTCAAGCTCACCGCGCCGACCGAGGAGGGCGAATACGAATACGTCTGCACGGTGCCCGGCCACTTCGCGATTATGAACGGCAAGCTCATCGTGACGAAAGACGTGGACGCCTACCTCGCCGCGCATCCGTAGGACGAGCGCCCAGCGTCAGTCGTTCCGCTCGAAGCGCATCGCGAAGCACGGCTCGCAGATGGGATGCTTGTGGAGGTCTGGAAGGCCCTGGCCGCAGCGGCGGCAGCGGCGCACGCTTTTTTTGCGGAGCGAGTTGGAGATGAACTGGTTGATGGACGAGGAGACGCCGATGGCGTCGTCGATGTCCGGGAAAAGGTCGGGCATGCGGTGGTGCATCCAGCGGTAGGCGGCGAGCAGGCGCACGCGGCCTTCCGCGCCTTGCAGCGCGGTCGCGTTCGTGGTGCTGCCGTCGGCGGAGTAGCGCTGTCCGCGTGGCATCGGCGACGGCACGTCCTCGGCGACGGCGGCGACCCACTGCCGCCACACGCGCATGTGCTCGCCGCTGCGCGTGTCCACGGGGCAGGCGCAGAGCGCAAACTGTGTGGGCAGCGGCAGGCTGAAGTCGCGGATTTGTCCGGCGAGATCGCGCATGGAGGAGACGTCGGCTTTGCAAAAAAGATCGGTGTCGCCGGGGAGCGCGGCGAAGCAGTCGAGGAGCGAGGGCAGGTCGTTGCGGCCGGTTTCCTGCGCGAGAAAATCGAGCATCTTCATGTGCGGCGCGATGGGCGCGATGACCGGGAGCGGCTCCGCCTCGGCGGCCATGGCGGCGCGGATGTGCGCGAGGTCGCGCTTGTTCAGCGCGGTCACGATGCCCGTCTCGTGCATGCCGTAGCGGCCCGCGCGTCCGGCGATTTGGCGGATCGAGGAATCGCTCAGCGTGATTTCCTTTTCGCCGTCCCATTTTGTGAGCGTGGTGAAGACGATCGTTTTCACCGGGAGATTCAGCCCCATGCCGATGGCGTCGGTCGCCGAGACCACGCGCGCTTCGCCCGCCGCAAAACGCCGCGCCTCCTCGCGCCGCACCTCGGGAGCGAGCGCGCCGTAGATCGCCGCGCAATCGGACGTGCCGAGCGTCTGTTTCCACGCGAGCACATCGCGGCGCGAGAACGAGATGAACGCCGTACCGTCCTCCGGCTTTTGGTCGGAAGCGAGCGGGTGCGCGGCCACCTCCAGCGGCGTCAGGCGCTCGGTGCGCTGCACGGAAAATGTTTCGCCGAGACGCGTGGCGATTTCGCGCAGCACGGCTTCCGAATCCGGCGAGCCGACGAAGATCACGAGCTTCGCGTTCACGCCGACGATGGCCTGCGTCCACGCCCAGCCGCGGTCTTTGTCGGCGATCATCTGCACCTCGTCGATGATCGCCACATCGTAATCTGCATCGGTCGCGAGCATCTCGATCGTCGAGGAAATATGGCGCGCGTCCGGGTCGGGAAAACGTTCCTCGCCGGTGATGAGTGAGCAGGGGACTCCGGCGGCGCGCATGCGGTCCCAAAACTCCGCGGCCATGAGCCGCAGCGGCGCGAGATAGACGCCCGACTTCGCGGCGGCGAGCTGTTGGAAAGCAGCGTAGGTCTTGCCCGAATTCGTCGGTCCGGCAATGAGCAGTAACTCCCGCTGGCGGGCGCGCGCGCCGGGAAAAGTCTCGTGAAAGCGGTGCAGCGCGATGCCTTCCGCCATGCGGTGATTGGCCGCGCGGAGCGAAAGCTCGCGGATGATCCGCGACGCACGGTCGATGAATTGCCGCACCGACAACTGCCCTTCGAGTTTCCCGCACTCGTCGCGAATGTCGCTGTCCAGCAGCCGGTCGCGATGCTCGGCGATGGCCTGCTCGATCCGCGGAATCTGCGCGCGGATTTCATGGGCAATGACGATCGCACGCCGGCCCGCATCGGCGGAAAGCTGGCGCAGCCGTGCGGTCAAAACGTCCGCACGTTTCGGACGGTTGATCGGCAGAATCTCGAACACGCTCAACGCGCAAAGCTGACCGCCGATCATCACATCCTCGGCCACCTCGGCCACGATCATCGTCACGTCCCTTTCACAAAACAGCCCCAGTCCGCGCGCCTCCGGCAGCTCCCGGATGTCGTCCCAGCGGTCGCGCAGCCACGATTTGAAAACCGGGCGTCCGCCGCAGGGGTGGATGGGCGCGAGGCCTTCGTCAGCCCGGCGTTGCGTGAGCCAGCCGTCAAATTCGGCGCGTAAAAAACTGGTGGAGTGCTGTTCTAACTGAGGCATGAAAAATGGAATGGGATGGATTCTGAATCGGTGGCCCGTCGGTGTGGGCCGGGCGGGCAGGTGGCGGTGGGTTCGAGCTTCCCGGCGGAAGAAATGTGATCCGCCAGAGACGGAGATCAAAAACCGGTTCGGCTGCAAAACCCCTGTCCAAGCCGGTTCCAGAGCGGTTTGGGAAGGCACTCCGATACAGGATCCGAACCATTGCGTCAACCAT
The DNA here is from genome assembly GCA_025352865.1 of Chthoniobacter sp. Classification (GTDB taxonomy): domain Bacteria; phylum Verrucomicrobiota; class Verrucomicrobiia; order Chthoniobacterales; family Chthoniobacteraceae; genus Chthoniobacter. The sequence continues at coordinate 5,617 of JANXSB010000361.1, forward strand.
TGTAAATGGTGGTTGCCTACAAGCTGTCTTTCACGAAAGGGTGGCGAGGCGGCAGGGGCTTCATTGACCAATAAATTTTGGCAAGTGCCGCCTCGATGATTGAATTGTGATCTGCTCCAGGCACCTCATGGAAGCCGATCATCTTGGGAAACAGAGCCGCCAGCTCACGTCCCATGGCGGGTGGAATCGTGGAATCTGCCGAGCCATGAAAGATGGTGACTTGAGGCGGGCTTGGGTGTGAGGCCAGCTCGGCAAGACGTGTCCGATTGTCGTAGTTGTGCAGAAGGAGATAACACAATGGGAAACCTACAATTCTGCGGCTCTCCTCCCGCAGAGTGGTAAATGGTGCGATCAAGACCACCTGCCTGACTGGGTGCTGGGCAGCGAACTGCAGGGCCGTGGCGCAGCCGATGGAAAGGCCAATGACATTTAGCCTTTCATCCAACTCCTTGTGACTCGTATTCAGCGTTCCCGCCAATTCAACCACTGCTTTGTTCACGGATTCCTGAATCGCCTCGGGTGAGGCAGAGCCTTCACACTCACCGTAGCCAGGGTAGTCAATGAGAAGGAAAGCATCGCTCCTATCGGGTGCCTCGGCGAGAAACTCCAGCCAGTCCAGCGCGAGGGAGGCGTTGCCGGGAAACATCACCCAGATACGGGCCGGAACCTTGAGGGTGGAATCTCTTTGCGGCACATAGAAGCACTGTTGTTTCCCCTGCGAAGTCTGATACTTCAGTTCGACCGTGTTAACCGGCAGATTTTCCAGATAGGTCGGGCGATACTTGCGAGGGTGGTAGATGAGTTGGTGTTGAAAGAGCAGCAACAGCACGGCTATCGCGACGAATACCACGAGGAGCGATCTCAGTGTGCGGAGAGCCATGCTATTGAAAGTAACTCCGCTCATGTTTCCTTAAAAGGTCCGGTCACGGCGTGCATCGTCAATGACCAGTGGCTTGGCCTCACGCGAGGCGCGTTTATTTGCCGTCTGGAAAATCAGAAGTGTGGGTGGAGACACAGCGCCACTTGCCGTCCTGACGCACAAAGACATCCGTGAAGCGCTCTTTGCTGCCGAATGGTTCGCCTTTCCACTGGCCCTTCGATTCCCCCGTTCCTATGACCACGGCGGCATCGCCGTAGATGCGTATCTGCAAGTCGCTTTCCTCGTAGGAGGCAAACTTCAGCGACCCATCCCCCATCAGCTTGAACAGTTGCCCGCGATCCATCATCGATGCGGCGGAGTCCACAATTTTCCAATCGGTCGCGAAGAACTCGCCGAGCGCCTTGAGGTCGCCCGACACGATGGCCGCGGCACCCACTTTCTCCAGCCGAAGAAGCTCCGTCTGATCCGCCGTCTGGTCGGCACGCGCGGAAAACATTGAGAGGAGAAAGGCAGACGAGGCCATCAGGATGGAAAGAGTTTTCATGCGGCGAGGGTGCCGCAAGCGGGCGTGCCATGCAATGGAACTCTCGCCGGTGGGCGACAGCGGGTTGCATGCGCCAGATTGCGAACGAAACTTGCAGCATGAAGACCGTCACGCTGACCTTTCCGGAGTTGTTTCTTCTCGTCGCCACCCGCGCGCTTCTCGGCGCAGGGATCGCCCTTCTCGTGGCCAGGCGCCTCACCGATCAACAGCGGCGGACGGCGGGGACGGTGCTCGCCGGGATCGGCCTGCTCACCACCATTCCTCTCGCGATCGAGGTGATGGGGAAGACCAAAACCGAAGGTTGAGGTGGTGCGCGATACTGGGTTCGAACCAGTGACCCCCTCCGTGTCAGGGAGGTGCTCTACCACTGAGCTAACCGCGCTTTTCTCGAAACGAGGGCGGGAAAGTAGGCAGGCGGTGCGGCGATGGCAAGCGGTGTTTTCCCGCTGCCGCCGAGGCTGCGCACGCCGCCGATTGTTGATGCCGTTTTGATCCGGGCGCACTACAAACACGGTGCCATCCGGCGGATCGCCGCGCCGCATTTTCATGTGAACAAACCCGACAGCAAAACCACCCAAAGCGTCCGCCGCCTCGTCCGCGAGATTCCGCTGCCCGCCAGCCTTTTCTCCGGCATGACGATCCAGCAATCGCTCGCGCCGGACAATATCATCCTCTTTCAGCGCAGCGACGCGACGGCGCTGAAACCCGAGGGCGTGACGGCGAATTATCATCACCGCTTCGAGCTGACCGTGGTGCTGGAAAAGGCCGCGCCGGTGCGCATCGACCGCATCACTTTTCTCCTCAATCCCGGCGAGTGCGTGCTGACTTTTCCGAACCAGTTTCATCACTACATGGATACTGCCGCCGGGCGGCTGGAGTGGCTTTTCATCACTTTCGAACTGCGGAGCGCCGACGCCGTCCGCGCGCTGCACAACAGCCCGCGCGCGCTCGACCGCGAGGCGATGGAACTGCTCCACGCGATCGTCCGCGAAGCCCGGCAGCCGCGCGCCCCGCAGCCTGACACGCTCGAAATTTCCTACCTGCTCTCGCGCCTGCTCCGGCATCTCGCGGGCTGCCCCACGCTGCCCGCGGAGCGCATCGACATCCACTCGAGCGACGATGTGCGCGATGTGATTTTGGAAAGCATCAACCGTTATGTCCGCGCGCATCTCAGCAGGGCGGTGTCGATCTCCGACATCGCCGAGGAGCTGGGCTACAGCGTGAGCCATCTGCGCGCGGTTTTCCGCGACCGGCTCGGGGTGAGCCTCGGCAAATACATCCGCGAGTCGCGGCTCTCGGAGGCGGCGCAGCTTTTGCAGAGCGGAGATTTGGCCGTGTCGGACATCGGCGAGCGCTGCGGCTTCGAGTCGCTCTACGCGTTCTCTCGCGCCTTTCGCAAAGCCTACGGCATCCCGCCGCGCAGCTACCGCCAGCTCGTGCAGGAGGGCGGGCCGCTGCCGGTCACCGGCACGGGTCGCTGAGGTTTTTCCATGAGCAGCCATCCGCAGGCCTGTCTGCTCACCGCCGTTTGCTCGCTCTCGGCCATTTTCGCGCGCGGTGAAAACGCGGACGCGGCCGTCAAATCCCAGTTCATCTGCGCGACGGGCGCGCTTTGATCTATACGGTGCAGATTGCGACGAGGGAGCTGAAGGTGATCCATCGCGAAGACGACTGGACGAATCATCTGCAATGTTCGCCGACCGATCCGCGACGCCCATCTGGCCGGGGAAATTGGCGGAAAATGATCGCGCCAGAGTGGCAGTCGTTTTTTATCCTAGGCCGCTGGTGTCGCGCCAAATGGTGACACGGCAAATCACCGATCTGATTTGTCCGGCGGAAAAACTTTTTCCGCGCAAAACCGCGTCCCACCTTGCGTGGCGCACGCATTCGCGACAAGTTGACGGCGTTCCCGGATCTGGCTGCGGCTGGCGCGAAGTGCGCGGCAGGCGGCGGGGCACGGTGAACGCTCTAGCCAAAATGATGAACAACTTCACACCCCGCGCGCAACAGGTCCTCGCACTCGCCCGCAAGGAAGCTGATCGCTTCAACCACAACTACGTCGGCACGGAGCACCTGCTCCTCGGGCTCATCAAGCTCGGCCAGGGCGTCGCCGTGAATGTGCTCCAGAAGATGGGGCTCGATCTCGAAACCGTGCGCATGGAAGTCGAAAAGCAGGTCGGCAGCGGCCCGGAAACCAAGATGGTGGGGAACATCCCCTACACGCCGCGCGTGAAGAAAGTGCTCGCGCTCGCGGGCAAGGAGGCGAAGTCGCTGAATCATTCGTACGTCGGCACCGAGCACATTTTGCTCGGCCTGCTGCGCGAGGGCGAAGGTGTGGCGGCGCGCGTGCTGAAGAATCTCGAGGTCGATATCGAGCGTACGCGGAATGAGATTTTGAAGGAACTCGATCCAAACTTCACGCCGCCGGAATCCGAGTCGGAGCCGCAGCAGGAAAACGCGGGCCGTGGTGGGAAGGAAGTGAAGACGCCGGCGCTGCGGGCGTTTGGGCGCGACCTCACGGAGCTGGCGAAAAAGGGTGAGATTGATCCGGTGATCGGGCGCGCGAGCGAAATCGAGCGCGTGATCCAGGTGCTCTGCCGGCGGACGAAAAATAATCCTGTGCTCATCGGCGAGGCCGGTGTGGGCAAGACGGCGATCGTCGAGGGACTCGCGCAGGAAATCGCGAGCGGCAATGTGCCGGAGCTGTTGCGTGACCGGAAAGTCATCACGCTCGACCTCGCGCTAATGGTCGCGGGGACGAAATACCGCGGCCAGTTCGAGGAGCGCATCAAGGCCGTGATGGACGAAATCCGCCGTGCGAAAAACATCATCCTTTTCATCGACGAACTGCACACCATCGTCGGAGCCGGCAGCGCGGAAGGCGCGATGGACGCGAGCAACATCCTCAAGCCCGCGCTCAGCCGCGGCGAGATGCAGTGCGTCGGCGCGACCACGCTCAACGAGTTCCGCAAATACATCGAGAAGGACGCCGCGCTGGAGCGCCGTTTCCAGCAGGTGAAAGTCGAGGCGCCCAGCGTCGATGAGGCGATCCTCATTTTGAAAGGGCTGCGCGGGAAATACGAAGCGCACCACAAGGCGCGCTACACCGATGTCGCGCTGGAGCAGGCCGTGAAGCTCAGCGACCGCTACCTCACCGGGCGCTTCCTGCCGGACAAGGCCATCGACATCATGGACGAAGCCGGCGCGCGCGCCCGCATCGGCTCGATGACGCGCCCGCCGAACGTGAAGGACATCGAAAAGGAGATCGAAGAAATCCGCGGCAACAAGGAAGGCGCAATCAAGGCGCAGGACTTTGAGAAAGCCGCGAGCCTGCGCGACGACGAAAAGCACGCGAAGGAAAAGCTCGAGCGCATCCTCACGGAATGGCGCGAGCAACGCGAAGAGCGCGAGGTCGTCGTGAGCGAGGATGACATCATGCACGTCGTCTCGAAATGGACCGGCGTGCCCCTCAACCGCATGGAGCAGGCCGAGACGCAGAAGCTCCTCGCGATGGAAGGCGAGCTGCGCGGCAAGGTCATCGGCCAGGACGAAGCCGTCATCGCCATCAGCAAGGCGCTGCGCCGCTCGCGCGCCGACTTGAAAGATCCGCGCCGCCCCATCGGCTCGTTCATCTTCCTCGGCCCGACCGGCGTCGGAAAAACC
>JANXSB010000364.1 GCA_025352865.1 Chthoniobacter sp.
CCCGCGGACGAAGCGGAGCTTCGCAGACAGTGGCGTTACCAAGCTGGGTGCTCTCCGCAGCCACCGTTTATACCGACGGTTGGAAGTCCTCGGACGGCCTCGTTTTGGGTGGCTACAAGCATCACCGCATCCACCATCATCAAAACCAATTCGCACGCGGCAAAAATCACGTCAATGGCATCGAGAGCTTCTGGAGCTTCACCAAGCTGCGCCTCGCCAAACTGCGCGGCATCCGTGCCCACTACTTTTTCCTCCACCTCAAAGAATCCGCAGGGCGTTGGAACCATCGTCACGATAATCCCTCTCTCTTCTTGCTCAAAAACCTCCGCTCAAAACCCCTCTAAAGCTGCTAAGACCCAAAAGAAAACCCGGCGTCCGCAGGGCGCGGAGCCGGGTTTTTGGAAAGCGAAATGAGGGAGCTTTTTAAGCCACCTTCGCGAGCGCCTTGTTCAGCTTGCTCTTGAGGCGGTTGGCGGCGTTGCGATGGATGCGGCCGGCCTTGGCCGCCTTGTCGAGCGACGAAACCACCGTCACCGTCGCGGCTTTTGCCTTGGCCTTGTCGGTGCCCGTGAGCGCTTCGCGCGCGCCCTTGAGGCGGCTTTTCACCGCGGTCAGTGCGCGGCGGTTGGTGGCGGTGCGGCGGGTCGTCTGACGGGCGCGTTTGGCGGCGGATTTGGTATTGGCCATGGGATGTTTTTTGTAAAAGGGCCGACAGACTAGCGGCGGAGTCCGCGCTGTCAAGCGGGGCAAATTGCCAGTGCAGAACCTCACGGTGGCGACGTTGGCGCTTGTCCGGTTTCCCTGCGCTGGTAGCGTCTGCCGCACTTTCGCAATCATGGCACCGCACGGCTATCTCGCCCTCGTCCTCCACGCGCACCTGCCGTATGTGCGGCACCCGGAGTACGAGGAATTTCTGGAGGAGGACTGGCTCTACGAGGCGGTCACCGAGACGTATCTGCCGCTGCTGCAAATCCTCCACGGGCTCGCGGATGACGGCGTCCCCTTCGCGCTCACGCTCACACTTTCCCCGCCGCTCTGCCACATGCTGTGCGATCCGCTTTTGCAGGAGCGCACCGTGCGCTACCTCGACCGCTCGGTGGAGCTGGCGCGGCGGGAAGTGGCCCGCACACAGGATTCCGGGGCGGTGGGGGAAGTCGCGCGGTTTTACCTGCACCGGCTGACGCAGTGCCGGCGCGATTACACGGAGCGCTGGCGGCGCGATCTCGTCGGTGCGTTTGGCGCGCTGCAGGAGCGCGGCGTGATCGAGATCATCACCTGCGCGGCGACGCACGGTTTTCTGCCGCTGATGGAGAATTTTCCCGAGGCCATGCACGCGCAGATTCTGATCGCACGCGATCATTACCGCGAAATGTTCGGCCGCGATCCGCGCGGCATCTGGCTGCCGGAATGCGCCTACACCGCGAGCCTCGACGCGGTGCTCGCCGCGGCGAACCTGCGCTGGCTCATCCTCGATTCGCACGGGATCATGTTTGGCACGCCGCGCCCGCGCTACGCCATTTACACGCCCGTTTTCACGCCGGCGGGACCGGCGGCATTTGGGCGCGACCGCGAGTCGAGCCGGCAGGTCTGGAGCGCGGAGGAGGGCTATCCCGGCGATCCGGCCTACCGCGATTTCTACCGCGACATCGGCTTCGATCTCTCGCTGGAATATCTGCGCGACTTTCTCCCCGCCGACGGCACGCGCAAATTCACCGGGCTGAAATACCACCGCATCACCGGCCCCGTGCATGAAAAGGAAATCTACAACCGCGGCTGGGCGATGGGTGCGGCGGACGCGCACGCCGGAAACTTCATGGGCGCGCGCGCGGCTCAGATACAGCATCTCCGGGGAAACATGAACGTGCCGCCGATCATCGTCAGCCCGTTCGACGCGGAGCTTTTCGGCCACTGGTGGTTCGAGGGGCCGGAGTTCCTGAACCTCTTCATCCGCAAGGCCGTCTATGACCAGAACGCTTTCACGCTCACCACGCCTTCGCTTTACCTCGCGGAAAACGACACGCAGCAGCTCGTCGCTCCGTCGGCCTCGAGCTGGGGGCACAAGGGCTATTGGGAAGTGTGGCTCGACGACAGCAACGCGTGGATTTATCCCCATCTCCACATGGCTGCGAAACGCATGACCGAAATGGTGCGCGACTTTTCCGGCGAAACGCCGACACCGCTCATCGAGCGCGCGCTCAAACAAATGGCGCGCGAACTCCTGCTCGCGCAATCGAGCGACTGGGCCTTCCTGATGAAGACCGGCACCGCGCGCAATTACGCCAGCAAGCGCACGAAAGATCACGTCCTCCGCTTCACGCGCCTCTACGACCAAGTCCACGCGCGCGACATCGACGAGCCCTTCCTCGCGAACTGCGAATGGCGCGACAACATTTTCCCGAACCTCGACTGGCGGCACTATGTGTGAGCACCCCACCTGTCATCCTGAGCGGAGTTCCCGGTGGGCGAAGGCGGGCGGGAACGGAGTCGAAGGACCTCTAACTATTCCGCGGGCGGCGGTGGAGGGAGATGCGCGCTGCTTCACCCGCCGCCTCCGCCTGCAAAAAGTTAGAGGTCCTTCGACTGCGCTGCGCAAAGCCTCCGCTCCGCTCAGGATGACGGGTTGGTTCGCTGTCGCGTTGATCGTGCTGCTCGTTTCCGTCTTCCTCCTTCCCTCTTCATCCTTTTCCCAAGAAGACGAGCCGCCGCCTCCGCCAAAAAAAGGCGGCGTGCGCATCACCTTTCTCCCTCCTCCCATTGAGGGCGCGCTGAGCCTCGGCATCTACGACAAAAAGGGGAAACTCGTCCGCGTGCTCGCGCGGGAGGCGACGAAGAAAGACTTCTTCGTCGGGCTGAATGGCTTCATCACCAATTGGGACGGCAAGGACGACGCGGGCAAGCCCGCGCCCGCGGG
>JANXSB010000147.1 GCA_025352865.1 Chthoniobacter sp.
CCGACACCTTCGGCAACGTCATCCTCGAAGCCCTCGCCAGCGGCGTGCCCTGCGTGGTGTCCGATCAAGGCGGCCCCAAAGACCTCATCGCCCACGGCTCCACCGGCTACATCACTCGCGCGCTCGACGTCGCCGACTTCACCGCGCATGTGGAAAAAATCGCACACGACCCGGCGCGGCGGCAGGCCATGGGCATCGAGGCGCAGCGGGCCGTGCAAGATCGTGACTGGGCCGAGGCGGGGCGGCAGTTCTGGGCGACTCCCGAGTAACGGAAGCTCGCGCCTGCCGTTTACAGACACGCGGCGGCGGATAAATCTGTGCGCGTGATTTCCGCTTCCGTCATCCGCGTGCTCGGCGCGCTGCTCGCTTTTTCCGCGGCGGCGGAGTCGGCGGAAAAGGTGCAGTTCAATCGCGATGTGCGGCCGATCCTGTCGGGGAATTGCTTTTTCTGCCACGGGCCGGATGAGAAGAAACGCGAAGCGCACCGGCGGCTGGATACGCGCCACGGCGCACTCGCCGAGAATGACGGCGTGCGTGCGGTGGTGCCGGGAAAACCGGACGAGAGCGAGCTGCTGTCGCGAGTGCTTTCGCACGACAAGGATGAGCTGATGCCGCCGCCGAAGAGCAAGAAGCAGCCGCTCACGCCGGAGCAGATCGCGACGCTGCGCCGGTGGCTCGCGGAAGGCGCGGAGTATGAGGGCCACTGGTCTTTCCTGCCGCTGAGCGCCGCGCCGCCGCCCGCGGTGAAGAACACGGCATGGGTGAAAAATGGGATCGACAATTTCATCCTCGCGCGGCTCGAACGCGAAGGCATCGCGCCGTCGCCGGAGGCGGATCGCGCGACGCTGATCCGCCGCGTTTCGCTCGATCTCACCGGGCTGCTGCCGACGCCGGAAGAAGTCCACGCCTTCGCCGCCGATCGCGCGCCGGACGCCTACGCGAGGCTCGTCGAGCGGCTGCTCACGAGCCCCCACTACGGCGAGCGCTGGGGCCGGCATTGGCTGGATCAGGCGCGCTATGGCGACTCGAACGGCTACGCCATCGACAGCGCGCGGGCGATGTGGCCGTGGCGCGACTGGGTCATCAAGGCGCTGAATGACGACGTGCCGTTTGACCGCTTCACGGTCGAGCAACTGGCCGGGGACCTTTTGCCAGAGCCGACGAAAATGCAGGTCATCGCGACCGGCTTTCACCGCAACACGCTGCTCAATGAGGAGGGCGGGTCGAAGCCTGAGCAGTTCCGCGTGGAGGCGGTAATCGACCGGACGAACACAACCGGCGCGGTCTGGCTCGGGCTCACGGTCGGCTGCGCGCAGTGCCACACGCACAAGTTTGATCCGATCACGCAGCGCGAGTTTTACCAGATGACGGCGTTCTTCAATTCGGGCGAGGATGTGAACAGCAAGGGCGCGACGGTGGAGGTGGCGCGCGGGGAGATTTTCGGCCAGCCGGTCGCGGCGACTTCGCCGGATGTGGAAACGGTGAAGTCGAAAAAGCACCGGCTGACGCAGGAGGAATGGGAGCGCGCGGAGCTGGAGAAACTCGACGCGCAGCCGCTCGATCAGCAGTCGACGGATGCCTACACGATGGCGCTGAAACTCGCCGCCGCGGTGCGCGGCGACGAGCAGCGGAAGATGGTGAAGGCGGCGTTTGAAACAGCCGTGCCGAAAGAAAGAGCGGAGAAGCCGCATCCGGTGGACGGGCAGGTCGTTGATCTCATGGTCATGCAGGATCTCGCAAAACCGCGCCCGACTTTCCTCCTCCAGCGCGGCGACTACACGCGGCCGGATGAGAAAGCGGGACCGCTTCCGCCGGGCGTGATCGCGGCGGTGAACGCGGCGTGGCAAAAGCCACCGGGCGAGTTCCACACACGGCTCGATCTCGCGCGCTGGCTCGTGAGCGCAGAGAATCCGCTCACGCCGCGCGTGACGATGAACCGCGTGTGGATGCGCTATTTTGGTCGCGGGATCGTGGAGACGGATGAGGATTTCGGCACGCAGGGCGCCGCGCCCACGCACCCGGAATTGCTGGACTGGCTCGGGCGC
>JANXSB010000148.1 GCA_025352865.1 Chthoniobacter sp.
CGCGGTGAAGGTCTTCGAGCACCCGCGGCTCGACCGCGCGGATGCCACGCTGCATTTCCCCGCATACACGAAGCTCGCGGACAAGGCTGTGCCGGAGACGCGCCGCGTCAGCGCCGTCGAGGGCACGAAGATCGACGTGGCTTTTGCGCTCAACAAGCCGGTCAAATCCGCGACGCTCGTGGCGAAGGACGGCACGCGCCTGCCGCTCGCCGTGCAAGCGGGAAAGCCGCTCGCCGAGCTGCGCGACTTTCCGCTGAAGACGAGCGCGAGCTACGAGCTGAAGCTCGAAGATGAGGACGGGCGCGTGAACAAGGTGCCCGCGCAATTTGTCGTCGAGGCGCTGCCGAACCGGCGGCCCGAGCTGAAATTCCAGACGCCGAAAGGCGATCAGCGGGTGTCGCCGATCGAGGAGGTCGCCTTCCGCGCGCAGGCGTGGGACGACTTCGGACTCGCGCGCTACGGCATCACCGTGACCGTCGCCGGACGCGCTGCGCAGGACATCGAGCTGGGACGCGACACACGCGCCGATGAGCGGCGGGAAGTCGCGCATCTGCTCAAGCTCGAAGACATCGGCGTGCAGCCGGACGAACTCGTCTCGTGGTTTCTGTGGGCCGAGGACACCGGCCCGGACGGCCAGCCGCGCCGCACGGCGACCGACATGTTTTTCGCCGAGGTCCGGCCTTTTGAGGAAATCTTCCGGCCCGGCGACGGAGCCGGTGGCGCTCAACAGCAAAGTCAGAACGGCGGCGGCGCGGGTGAGGAGGAGACGAAGCTCGCCGAGTTGCAAAAGCAGATCGTGACCGCGACGTGGAATCTCCAACGCGCCGAGCAGGCGAAGCCCGGCGCGGACGGGCCGAGCGAGAAGTATCGCAAAGATGAACCGGTGATTATCGATTCACAGGCGAAGGCGCTGGAGCAGGCCAAGGCGCTCGCGGAAAAGGCCGACGACGCGAAAGCGAAGGCGCTCGTGGAGGCTGCGGCGCAGGCCATGCAAACCGCGCACGACCATTTGACCAAAGCCGCCGAGACGACCGCGCCGCTGCCCGACGCGCTCGCCGCCGAGCAGGCCGCCTACAGCGCGCTGCTCAAACTCGCAGCGCATGAGTTCCGCGTCGTGCGCAACCAGAAGGGCCAGGGCAAAGGAAAGGGCGGCGGAAAGCAACAGCAGCAACTCGATGAGATGGAAATGAAGGACGAGGAAAAGCGTTATGAAACCAAGAGCGAGGCCGCGCCGCAGCAGGCCGAGCAGCAGCGTGAACAGCTCGCCATTTTGAACCGGTTGAAGGAACTCGCGCAGCGGCAGAACGACATCAACGAACGGCTCAAGGAACTCCAGACCGCGCTCCAGGAGGCGAAGACCGAACCGCAGAAAGAGGAGGTGCGCCGGCAGCTCCAGCGCTTGCGCGAGGAGGAGCAGCAGATGCTCGCCGATGTGGATGAGGCGCGGCAGAAAATGGAGCAGTCGTCGCAGCAGGCACAGCTCGCCGACCAGCGCGCGCAGCTCGACAAGACGCGCGGCGAGGCGCAGCAGGCCGCGCAGGCCATGCAGCAGGGCGCACCGTCGCAGGCGCTGGCCAGCGGCACGCGCGCGGCGAAGGATTTGGAGGCGATGCGGGATGAGTTTCGGAAGAAGACGAGCGGGCAATTCAAGGACGAGATGCGCGACATGCGCGCCGACGCCCGCCAGCTCTCGGAGCGCCAGCAGGAGATCGCCGACAAGCTCCAGGCCAAGCCCGCGCAGACCGAGCGCCGCACGCTCGACGGTTCCGGCGAGCGCGAACAGCTCGCGGAGAAATTCACCAAACAGCAGGGCGATCTCGGCAAGCTGACCGAGCAGATGCAGCGCGTCAGCGAGCAGGCCGAAGCCGCCGAGCCCCTGCTCGCGAAAGAGCTTTACGACACGCTCCGCAAAACCGCACAGGCCGGCACCGGCGACACGCTCAAATATACGCAACAGCTCGCGCAGCGCGGTGACGCAAAGACCGCACGGAAGTTTGAGGAAAAGGCGCGGCAGGAAATCGAGGAACTCAAGACCGGCGTCGAACGCGCCGCCGGCAGCGTGCTCGGCGATGAAGCGGAGGCTTTGCGCCAGGCTCGCGCCGAACTCGACAAGCTCACCGACCAGCTCAACCGCGAAGTCGCGCAGGCGCGGCCTGACCTCGCGCAGGCCACGCCAAAATCCGGCGACGCACAGCCCGGCGGCAACGGACCCGGCCAGCAAGGCAACAACCCGGAGAACAGCCAAGGACAAGCACCGCAGCCCGGTGACTCACAAGGTAAGAGTGAGGGTCAGAGCAAAGGTGAGGGTCAGGGCAAGGACGAGGGTCAGGGCAAAGGTGAAGGTCAGGTCAAGGGCGAGGGTCAGGGTAAAGGCGAAGGTCAGGGTAAAGGCGAAGGTCAAGGCGGGCAGATGGCGCAGGGCTCGGGTGGCGGCGGTGCGCAGGCCAGCCCGACGGCGCAAAACGCCAACCCCACAGGCCGCCCCGGCGAGCGTCCGAGTCTTTCCACGACGCTACCCCGCCAGCGCGGCGGCATCCGCAGCGGGAGCGAAGGCGTCGGTGGCGCGACGGGCGGTGGCACCGAAGGCGAGCAAGCCGGGCCGCTCACAGGCGACAATTTTGCCGAATGGTCCGACCGCCTGCGCAACGTCGAGGAGATGGTCGATTCGCCCGCGCTCCGCACTGAAGTCGCCCGCATCCGCGAGACCGCGCAGGGCGTGCGCGTGGATTTCAAACGGCACAGCTTGAAACCGAATTGGGACTTGGTGAACACGAAGATCAGCACCCCGCTCGCCGAGCTGCGCAACCGCCTGACCGAAGAACTCGCGCGCCGCGAATCGAAGGAAAGCCTCGTGCCCATCGACCGCGATCCCGTGCCCACCAAATACGCCGAGCGCGTCCGGCGCTACTACGAAGAGCTGGGGCGGAGCGTGGATAAATGAGCGTCTCGGGGACGCTCTTCCTCGCGGGTCGGGACTGGCTTTGGCCCGCCGTCAGCGCGCTCGGCGTGGGGCTCACGTTTGTCGCGTGGTCCTATTTCCGCGCCCCAGCGCGCGGGCCGCTGCGAGTGGCGTGTGCGGTTTTGAAAATGCTTGGCCTCGCCGCGCTGCTGGCGTGTCTGCTGGAGCCGACGCTGTCGGGGCAGCGGGCAAAGCCGGGCGCGAACGTCCTCGCCATCGTCGCCGACAATTCGCTGAGCATGACGCTGCACGATGCCGGCGCGGCTGAATCACGCGGCGACGTGCTGCGCAGCGTCGTGGCCGGCGCGCGGAGCGACTGGCGCACACCGCTGTCGCAGAGTTTCGACACGCGCCATTACCTCGCCGATGCGCGCCTCCAGCCGACGCAAGATTTCCATGAACTCGCCTTCGACGGACGCACCACCGCGCTCGGCCACACGCTCGCGCAACTCGCCGAGCGCTACCGCGGGCAGCCGCTCGCCGGCATCATCCTGCTCACCGACGGCATCGCCGCCGATCCCGCCGAAGCCGTATCGTTGCAGGGTCTGCCGCCGATCTATCCCGTCGTCATCGGCCACGACGGCCCGGAGCGCGACCTCGCGGTAACGAGCACGGCGGTGACGCAAACGTCCTTCGAGGACGCACCGGTGACGGTGCAGGCGGAGATCGCCGCGAACGGATTTTCCGGCGAGGAAATCGTCGCGCAGCTCGTGCCGATCACTGCCGGGAAGAGCGAAGAAACCTTGAAGCCCATCGCGGAGCAAACGCAGACCGTGCCCCGCGAGGGCGAAAAATTCACCTGCCGTTTTCAATTTCGCCCCGCACAGACTGGTGTGCTTTTCTACCGCCTCACCGTCGCGCCGAAAAACGCGGGCGCGGCGGAGGCGACGCTGGCGAACAACGAGACCGTGGTGGTCGTGGATCGCGGCGCGGGGCCGCATCGCGTGCTCTACGTGAGTGGGCGTCCAAATTGGGAATTCAAATTCCTACATCGCGCGATCGAGGGCGACGACCAGACTGAACTCTTCGGGCTGATCCGCATCGCCAATCGCGAGCCCAAGTTTTCCTTCCGCGGGCGCGCGGGTGAGGAGAGCAATCCGCTTTTCCGTGGCTTCGGGAATCAGTCCAAAGAGAACGTCGAGCGCTACGATCAGCCGGTGTTCCGGCGAATCGGAGGCGAAGATGATGCAGAACTCCACGGCGGTTTTCCAAAGACCGCGGAGGAGCTGTTCAAATACCGCGCGGTGATTCTCGACGACACCGAAGCCGAGTTTTTTACCGCCGAGCAGATGAGCCTCCTCCAGCGTTTCGTCAGCGAGCGCGGCGGCGGGCTGCTCGCGCTCGGCGGCGCGGAGTCGTTTCGCGAAGGGCGCTACGCGCGGACGGCGATCGGCGAGATGCTGCCGATTTATCTCCGGGATGAGGATTCGGCGCTCAGGAATCAGGAACCGGGGACGCTGCGACTGGCGCTGAAGCGCGAGGGCTGGCTGGAGCCGTGGGCGCGGCTGCGGGCGAATGAGGCGGATGAAAGGGCGCGACTGGACGCGCTGCCGGGTTTCGATGTGCTCAATCGCGCAGGCGAAGCAAAGCCGGCGGCCACGGTCGTGGCGACGGTGACGGACGGGACGCACGAATATCCAGCGCTCGTCACGCAGCGTTTCGGGCGCGGACGCACGGCGGCGTTGCTCGTCGGCGATCTGTGGCAGTCGGGCCTCGGCGACGAGGCGCGGCAGAAGGATCTGATGAAAGGATGGCGGCAAATGATTCGCTGGATCGTGGCCGACGTGCCGGAGTCCATCGAGGTGCGCAGCGAGCCGCAACCCGATGGCGTGAGCGTGCGGCTGCAAGTCCGCGCGAGGGACGCAAAATTTCAGCCTCTCGAAAACGGCACGGTCGCACTGACCGTCACGCGCGCCGGCGTGGCCGATGCACCGCCGCTCATGCTCACTGCCGAGGCTTCGACGGGCGAACCGGGGCTGTACGAGACGACTTACATCCCGCGCGAAAACGGCGGCTACCGCGTGGAAGCCGCGGTGCGCAATGACGCCGGGGCCATCGCCGGCACCGCCGCGACCGGCTGGACGAGCGATCTCGCCGCGGCGGAGTTTCGCGATTTGAAACCGAACCGCGCGCTCATGAAACAGCTCGCACGGCAGACCGGAGGTGAGGTGCTCGCGCCGGAAGACCTCGCCGCCTTCGCCCGCCGTCTGCCCACCGAGCGCGCGCCTGTGACCCAGACATGGACACGCCCGCTTTGGCACACGCCGTGGATGATGCTTTTCGCCCTCGCCTGCTTGGTCGGCGAATGGGGTTTGCGGCGTTGGAAAGGACTGGCATGAGTTTCCGCCGCGTCATCGCTTTGCTCGCGACGCTAATTTGCGTAGCTTCGCCGCTGCGGGCAGCCGACGAAGCGGCGGTCATTATCGCCGTCGGGGCGAGCGGGGAGGAGGCGTATGCGGATGACTTTGCGAAGTGGGCGGCAAGCTGGCAACAAGCAGCGGCAGCGGGAAAAGCACGCGTGCAGACCATCGGCGCAGGTGCCGGTGAAAAGGACGCGCTGGCGCGATTGCGCGCAGCGGTCGTGGCGGAGGCGAAGGAGGACACGAGCCCAATTTGGCTGGTGCTGCTCGGTCACGGGACGTTTGACGGGCGCGATGGAAAATTCAATCTGCGCGGGGATGATGTCGCGGCGTCGGAGATCGCGGCGTGGCTGAAAGAATGCACGCGCCCGGTCGTGGTCGTGTGCGGCTTTTCGGCAAGCGGGGCGTTTCTCAAGCCGCTCTCCGCGCCGGGCCGGGTGATCGTGACGGCGACGAAGAGCGGGGCGGAAAACAACTTCGCGCGGTTCGGCGGTTACTTCGCGGAGGCGGTCGCCGATCCGGGCGCCGATCTTGATCACGACGGGCAGACCTCGGTGCTCGAAGCGTGGCTGGCCGCGGCGCAGCGCACCGCGGAATTTTACAAAACGGAGGGCCGCATCGCCACTGAGCACTCGCTGCTCGAAGACAACGGCGACGGGCTCGGAACGCCCGCGGAGTGGTATTCCGGTCTGCGAGTGGTCAAGAAGCCGAAGGATGGCAAAGCGCCGGACGGTCTGCGCGCCAGCCAGTTCGCGCTGGTGCCGAGCGCTGCGGAGCGCGGGCTTTCACCGGAGTTGCGGGCTCAACGCGACGCGCTCGAAACGGAACTCGCGAAGCTGCGCGAGGCGAAGGCGACGCTGCCGGAAAAGGAATACTTCGCGAAGCTGGAAGCACTGCTGCTCCAACTCGCGCGGCTTTATCCGAAGCCCTGAACGCTGCGACTACGCCGCCGGCGTGAAGCCCATGACGATGTCGAAACGGGCGGCGAGTTCGCCGGCTTTGCTGTCTTTGAGCGGGGCGAAATCGACGGTCACGGACTCGCGTTGCTTTTCATCGCGGATGCCGCGCCAGACGCCGTCGCGCTCGTTGCTCGCTTCGCCTTTGATGTAGCACTGCGTCGTCCATTTTTCGCGGCCCTTCATTTTGATCGCGTAGTGAATGTGCGGGCAGCGGCCGGGATACGAGACGGGTTTGATCGTGCGGAAAAGATACTCGCCAGTGCTCCCGGTGACGAAGCGGCCGAAGCCTTGGAAGTTCTTGTCGCGCTGGTCAGCGTTGCCGGTGCGGCTGTGGAGATACGCGCCGCCGTGGTCGCACTGCCAGATTTCCACGGTGGCGTTGCGGATGGGCGCGCCGCCAGCGTCGAGGATGCGCCCGCTGACGTAGGTGATCTCGCCGACGGCGGGCGTGAGGCCGTCGTTGACGATGATGAGGTCGTTATCGGTGTCGAGTGGGAG
>JANXSB010000188.1 GCA_025352865.1 Chthoniobacter sp.
CGGGCGCGCTGCTGCTCGTCATCGGGTCATGCGCCCTCGTGCCGTACTTTGGCGGCGAACTGCTGCCGGACTTTCGCGAGGGGCATTTTGTCATTGGCATGAACGCGCGTCCCGGCATGTCGATCGAGGAATCGCTGCGCACCGGGAAGCTGGTTTCCGACAAGATTCTGGCGAACGAACACATCGCCACCGTCGAGCAGCAGATCGGTCGCGCGGAGCAGGGCGAGGACACCTTTGGCCCGGAGCGCAGCGAGTTTCACGTCGAGCTGAAGCGCGGTACGACACCCGCGGAGGAAGTCGAGACGCAGGCGTTTTTGCGCGACCTGCTGAAAGATTTTCCCGGTGTGAACAGCGAGGTGATGACCTTCCTCGGCGACCGTATCCACGAAACTATTTCGGGCGAGACGGGCGCGGTCGTGGTGAATGCCTATGGCGAAGATCTCGACCAGCTCGACGCCGTAGCGAAGCGCATTGCAAAAGAACTTTCCGCCGTGAAAGGCAACGCCGACGTGCAGGTCAAAGCGCCGCCCGGCGCGCCCGTGCTCGCCGTGCATCTGCGGCCCGAGCGGCTCACGCAATTCGGCTTCCGCCCGCTCGAAGTGCTCGACGCCGTGGAGACGGCATTCCAGGGCGCGGACGTGGCGCAGATGGTGCGCGGCAACCGCATCCACGAACTCGCCGTGATCCTCGCCGATGAGGCGCGCCGCGACCCCGAGACCGTCGGCGATTTGCTCCTCACGAATGGCGACGGCCTGCGCATGCCGCTCCGCCAGCTCGCCGACGTGGAGCTGACGAATGGACGCCCGAGCATCCAGCACGACGGCGCGCGCCGCCGCCAGACGGTGACGTGCAACGTCGAGAAACGCGACGTGACTTCCTACGTCGCCGAGGCGCGGAAGCGCGTGGAGGAAAAGGTGAAGCTGCCCGGCGGCGTGTATCTCGAATGGAGCGGAGCGGCCGAGGAGCAGAAGAAAGCGAAGCGCGAACTCATCATCCATTTCACCGTCGCGTTCGTCGGCATTCTGATTTTGCTCTCGCTCGTCTTTCGCCGCGCGAGCCACATCGCGCTCGTCCTCGCAAACATCCCGTTCGCGCTCGTCGGCGGCGTGCTCGCGGTCTTTGCGAGCGGCGGCTCCACGTCGATCGGATCGTGGGTTGGGTTCGTCACTCTTTTCGGCATCAGCACGCGGAACTCGATCATGCTCATCTCGCACTACGAGCATCTCGTGGAAGTCGATGGCGCACCGTGGTCCATCGAGACCGTCGTGCGCGGCGCGGGCGAGCGGCTCGTGCCGATCCTGATGACCGCGCTCGTCACCGCGCTCGGCGTCCTCCCGCTCGCGCTTGGCAGCGGCGAGGCGGGCCGCGAAATCGAAGGCCCGATGGCCACGGTGATCCTCGGCGGCCTCATCACCAGCACCGCGCTGAACCTCCTCGTGCTCCCCGCGCTCGCGTGGAAATGGGGCCGCTTCACCGCCGATGAAGCGGTGCTGGACGTGCCGTAGCGGCGTGCGGTTTGCGGAGCGTCATGATTTTTCCGGCGCAGCCCGGTGCAGCCTTGCGACGAGCAGCGCGCCGCCGACGAAGAGCACGGCGCTGTAGCCGAATGCAGTGGACGTTCCGAACGCGGACCAGAGCGCGCCGACGATGATGCTGGAAAGAAAATCGCCGATGCCGTTGACCGTCGCGAGGACGCCGAAGGCCATGCCGTGATGCTCCTCGCCGACCAATTCCGCGCAGAGCGAATCCTCGAGGGTTTCCTCGACCGCCACATAAATTCCGCCGAGCACGAAGACCGCGGCGAGCATCCACGGCGTCATCGGCGCGAAGATGATGAGCGCCGCCATCACCGCCGCGAGCGCGTAGCCGGCCGCGAGGACGAGCGGCTTTTGAAAACGATCCGCGAGCCATCCGGCGACAAATGCGAACGAGGCGTAGAAGACGTTGTGCAGCACGTAGAGCGCGACCGCGATGCTGGCTGCGCGGGCGATGCCGAGCGTGGGCGCGAGCTTCTGCGTGGCGAGCAGGATGAGCAGTGTGTGCGCAAAGTCGCCCGCGCCGAAAAGCCCGACGGCGACGAGGAACTTCCGATAGCGTGGCGGCAGCATTTGCAGGCTTGCGCCAAACGAAATGTGCGCCACCGGCGGACGCGATTTTTCGACGACGAGAAACGCGATCACTCCCGCCGCGATCATGCCGGGCACAAGCGTCCAGGCGAAGAGCGCGGGATAGTTGTGGTGCAGCGCGCCGAGCAGAAAATATGCGGTCGCCGGGCCGACGATCGCGCCGAGCGTGTCCATCATGCGTTCAAAGCCGAAGGCCCGCCCGTAGCTTTCACGCGTGACCGACGCGGCGAGCAGCGCCTTGCGCACGGGCGTCCGCACGCCGCGCCCGAGCCAGGCGCACGAGCGGGCGACCAGGACATGCCACGCCGCCGTCGCGAGGCCGAACGATCCGGTCCCGAGCGCGGTGATCACGTAGCCGAAAACGGCGATAGGTTTCCGCCGCTGGAGCCGGTCCGTGTAATAGCCGGACGCCATTTTTGTGAAGCTCGACAGCCCATCCGAGACGCCCTCGATCAAGCCGACCCACGCCGCCGCGACTCCCATCGTTGCGAGAAATGCCGGCATCACCGTCGTGGCCATTTCGTGCGACCAATCGCTGAAAAGCGACGCGAGGCCGATGCCGAGGACGGTGCGATTCAACCAGCCCGAACCGCTTCCGCGTTTCGATTCGTCGGCGACTTCCGGCTTTGATGTTTTTGTGCTCATCGTCCGGCTTCTGCTCCGCCACGAGCGTAGCGGGCGGCTCAGAAACCTTTCACCGCAAGTTATGAGTTCACGGCTTGGGTGCGGGTTCCGGCATCAGGCGACGGATGTAGCTTTTGTCGCCCTCGGCGTAGGCGAGCCAGACGGCGTGGGTCTTCGGGTCCACGGTCACGGAGCGGCAGCCTTTGGCGATGGCGATTTCCCCCGCGGGTTCCGCGCCGCTGTCCGTCTCCTGCACGACTGCGAGCAGGCCGCCGCCGGGGCAGTAGATGCGCCGCAGCGCGGGGTCGATGGCGATTTGATCGACGCCGCCGGGGATGGCGACGGTCGTGATGAGCTTGCCGCTCGCGCTGTCGAGCACGGCGAGTTTGCCATTTCCACCCGCGGCGAAAATCCGATGTGTGCCGGGATCGAAGGCGATGCCGTGCGGGCTGTTGGCGGGCTGCACCGACCAGTCGTGCTCGACCTTGTTCGTCACGGGATCAATGACCGAGACGTTCGCCGTGGTCTTGATCGCCTGATAGATGCGCCCGGCCCCCGCGTCCCACACGAGGACTTCCGGCGCTTCGCCGATGACGACGCTCGCGACGATTTTCAGCGCGGCGGGATCGATGACCCACACTTCCTTGGCGTCATCGTGGCAGACATAGACGCGGCCGTTTTTCGGGCAGAAAAGCGCGTCGTCCGCCGGACCGCTGAGCGCGACTTCGCCGGTCTTTTCGAGCGTCTTGGCGTCGATGGCCACGAGCACTTTTTCCTTGCTCACGCCGACGTAATACTTCCCGCCCTTTTCATCCACGGCCACGCCCTGCGCCGCGCCGGTGGGGACGTGCTTGAGCAGCTTGCCGGAGTCGAGGTCGAAAACGTCGAGCGTCTTGTTTTCCGTGTGGTTCGCGAGCAGCCGCCGCGCGACGGTGTCCACCTCGATGAAGTCGAAGCGCCCTTTCGAGTCCGGCACGACGATGGGTTCGTCCGCCTTGAGCGGCGCGGGCGCGGCTTGGCTAGGTACGAGAGTGAGCAGTAGAGCGATGGAGGCGGCGAGTGGAGAGAGGAGGGATTTCATAGGTGTTGCCGGATTCTGTCCTCCGCTCACCGTTTCGCGAGCGGGAAGTGAGCGATGATGGAAAAGTAAATTTCACCAAGACCCAAGGCGCACTCGCGGCGAATAAAGCATTGCGCCACCTGCGCGGTTTTGTGGAATCTCCCGCTCCCAAATTTCCAAACACCCATACCTCTCCACATGAAAACTCCCATTCGCATCGCCATTACCGGAGCCGCCGGCCAGATCGGTTACTCGCTGCTTTTCCGCATCGCTTCGGGCGCGATATTCGGGCCTGAGCAGCCGGTTATTTTGCACCTCATCGAGATCGAGCCCGCGCTGCCGGCGCTCGGCGGCGTGGTCATGGAGCTGCAGGACTGCGCTTTCCCGCTGCTCAAGGGGATCGTCGCCACGGCCTCGCTGGATGAAGGTTTCGCGGGCGTGAACTGGGCGCTGCTCGTGGGCTCGGTGCCGCGCAAGGCGGGCATGGAGCGCAAGGATTTGCTCGGCATCAACGGGAAGATTTTCATCGGGCAGGGCAAGGCCATCGAGAAAAACGCGGCAGCGGATGTGCGTGTGCTCGTCGTGGGAAATCCGTGCAATACGAACTGCCTCATCGCCATGAATAACGCCCGCGGCATCCCCGCCGAGCGCTGGTTCGCAATGACGCGGCTCGACGAAAACCGCGCCAAATCCCAGCTCGCGCTCAAGGCGGGCGTGGACGTGACGAGCGTCACGAACCTCGCCATTTGGGGCAACCATTCGGCCACGCAGTACCCCGACTTTTACAACGCTCGCATCGACGGCCGCCCCGCCACCGAGGTCATCGCCGACACCGCGTGGCTGCAAGGCGACTTCATCGCGACCGTGCAGCAGCGCGGCGCGGCGATCATCAAGGCGCGCGGCCTTTCCAGCGCCGCGAGCGCGGCCAATGCCGTGGCCGATACCGTGCGCTCGCTGACCACGCCGACGCGCGAAGGCGACTGGTACAGCGTCGCCGTCTGCTCCACCGGCGACTACGACATCGCGCCCGGACTCATCACCTCCTTCCCCATTCGCACGAGTGCCGATGGAGGCTGGGAGATCGTGCAGTCGGTGCCCATCGGCGACTTCAGCCGCGCGCGCATCAACGCCACCATCGCCGAGCTGACGGAAGAAAAAGCGCTGGTCGCGGAACTGCTCGGCTGAGCCGGGCGGGCGGTGCCCGCGATCCTTGCGAAGAAGACGCTTCCCGAATTTCCGCGCGGGCTTTTAGAGTGCGGGGATATGAGCGACATCAGCACCCGTATTCAGCAGGCCGTCAGCGCCGGTCAGCTTCTCGAAAGCAGCGCGCGCAACATCGCGCAGATGATCGAGCGCAGCACGGAGCCGGTGGTTTCTGCGAGCATCGCCGAGCTGGTGGAAAAGGGCGCGTGGGATGAGCTTAACGACCGCTTTTACCGGACGCTCGCCTTTGGTACCGGCGGGCTGCGCGGGCGGACGATTGGGAAAATCGTGACCGCCGCCGAGCGCGGTGCGCCGCAGCCGCTCGGCCGCCCGGAGCGCCCGTGCGTGGGCACGAATGCGATGAATTTCTACAACATCAGCCGCGCCACGCAGGGGCTGGTGGCCTACGTGCGCGAGTGGTTTGCGCAGAGTGGGCTGCCGGGGCGACCAAAGATCGTGGTCGCAAATGACACGCGGCATTTTTCGCGCGACTTCACGGAGCTGGTGGCGCAGGTCGGGACGGAGAACGGTTGCGATGTGTGCATCTTCGAGGGGCCGCGCTCGACGCCGCAGTTGTCGTTCAGCGTGCGGCATGAAGGCGCGCATGCGGGCATCGTCATCACGGCCAGCCACAACCCGCCGCATGACAATGGCT
>JANXSB010000219.1 GCA_025352865.1 Chthoniobacter sp.
GCGGGCCGCGGATCGCGGACGCTGGATGCGCTCGCAAGCCGCGCTCGAAGCGCTGCTCCAGCCCTTCGGCGAATGGCAGCAGGAACGGATGACGTATGCGTGGACCGGCCTCGAAGGCTTGTGGTGCGCGCTCGCGAAAAACGGAGAGGAGCCGCGCTGATGCCCATTGCAGACGACGTGAAGCTCGGGAACGGCGTGATGATTTTCCACCCGGAACTCGTGAATCTCTACGGCTGCGAGATCGGCGCGGAGACGAGCATCGGGCCGTTCGTCGAGATTCAGCGCGGCGTGCGGATCGGGCGCGCGTGCAAGATTTCGTCGCACAGTTTCATCTGCGAAGGCGTGACGATCGAGGACGAGGTGTTCGTCGGGCACGGCGTCATTTTCATCAATGACAAACATCCGCGCGCGACCTCGGCAGGCCGTCCGCAAACGGCGGCGGACTGGAGCGTGATCGAGACGCACGTCGGGCGCGGGGCATCCATTGGGAGCGGTGCGGCGGTGCTGTGCGGCGTGCGCATCGGCGCGGGCGCGATGATCGGCGCAGGCGCGGTGGTGACGCGCGATGTGCCGCCCGGCGCGACGGTCGCGGGCGTGCCGGCCCGCGTGCTGGCGCGCGGAGGCGGAGCGTGAAAGCGGGGCGCACGCTGCTCTGCGCGCTGCTCGCGCTCGGTGTCGTGGCGGTGATCGCGGTCTGTTACGCGACGCCGTTTCAGGACGGCGACCTTTTCTGGCACATGGCCTACGCGAAGCAGATGCTCGCACGCGGCACGCTGCGGCTGGATCACACGGCGTTTTCGTGGACGCCCGCGAGCAACCGGATGATCTACTGCGCATGGGCGTCGGAGCTGGTGCTCTATGAAATGTGGGAACGTCTCGGGCCGTGGAGCCTGTTCGCGCTGCGCTACGCGGTGGTGCTCGCGGCGCTGGCACTGCCGTGGTCTTTGGCGCGGCGGCTGAGGCTCGCGCGCGAGCCGCTGACGTATCTCGTGCTGCTCATCGCCGCGCTCGTCGCGAGCGCCGGGACGATCATCAAGCCGGAGCTTTTTTCGCTGCTCTTCATGGCGCTCGTGGTGTGGGCGTTTTTCCGCGGGAAGCAGGCGGCGCGCGAGGGCGCGGCCCCGGAACGCTGGTTCTACCTGGTTCCCGCGCTCATCGCGCTGTGGGTGAATTTCCACGGCGCGTTCATCATGGTCGCGCCATTTCTCCTCGCGACGGCGCTTGGCGAAGGACTCAACCTCATCCTCGCACGCGGCTCCGCGCGGCCCGCGCGCGCTTTCCGCCACCTGCTCGCCGCGTGGGCGCTGAGCGGCGCGGCCACGGTGCTGAACCCGTATGGCTGGCGCTATCCCGCGCAGCTTTTCGCGGACTACGCGCTGCGCCGCACGGCCCGCCCGGATGAGGGCTGGAACCAGGCGCATCGCTCGGTCTTCGCGGCAGCGGGGCCGGGGCTGAACCATGTCCATCTGCTGTGGCTCATGCTCGCGTTGCTGGGCGGTGCGCTGCTGCTGCGGGCGTGGGCCGCGCCGCGCCGGGCGCGCGTGGATTTCACGCTCGTGCTGGCGAATGCCGCCTACGTGCCGCTCTACCTCATCTACATGCGCTCGACTTCGTTTTGGGGGCCGGTCTTTGCGTGCGGTTTTCTTTTCGCGGCGGCGCAGACGCGTGACTGGCTCGTGGAAAATGGCCGCGCGTTTGCGGTGCGGACGTTTGCGAGAAAAGCGGTCGCGCCCCTCGCGGCGATGACGTGCGTGGTGCTCGGCGCGTTTGCGGTGCAGACCGCTTTTCTGCCCGCGCCGTGGACGTGGGTTGGCTTTGGCATCAGCTATCTCAATCCCGTACCGGAGGCGGAGTATCTCGCGGCGTCGCGGCTCGGGCCGCGGGTGCTGAATCTTTTCGACACCGGCGGCTACCTGCTCTGGCGGCTAGAGCCGCGCTTCCGGGTGATGACGGATCAGCGCTCGTTTCCGTATCTCGACTGGTTCGCGGAGCAGTCCGCATTTTCCACCGGCCAGAATTTCGACAGCTTCCTCGCCGCGCATCCCGCGGACGTGGCGGTGATCGATCTCATCAAGGAACCCGTGTGGCGCAATTTTCTCCGCGCGCCTGGCTGGCGGCTCGTTTATTTCGGGCCGACGGCGGCGATCTTTGTCCCCGCCAACACGGCGCCGGAGCGTCTCCCGGACGACCCTGCGCCCGCGCGTTTCACGCGACTGCGCAATGCGCGTGTGGCGGCGCGTGCCTTTCATTTCGCTTCGGTCATCGGCGATTTCCGCACCGTCTGGCTGATGGCGGGTCAGCTCGAAGGCGACCTGCGCGGGCAGGCGGAGCCCGCGGAACTCCAAGCCGTGCGCGACTATTGCGCCGCGCATCGTGCGTTGCGCTCCGGCGACACCGCGCGCTCTGCGGCACTTTTTCGCGCGGCCTTCGCGCGCTGCGAACCCGGTGAGCGCGACCGGCTCATCCAGACGCTCCTGCTGAGTCTCGAAGCGGCCGGTGCGGACACACCGCGCGCGGATACGGAGTCCATCCGCGCCGCGCTGCTAAAACTCGCCGCGCCGGAATGAACGCGACGGCGTCTTGCCGCTTCCCTTTTCATCTTCCACCGGCACTTTTCCGCGCATGACTGCCCGTACCATTCCCGCCACACACGCGCTGCGCCCGCTCGTGGACGACCCGCCTTTCGAGACGGACATGGCGGCGCATCTGCGCGCGGAATTTTCCCCGGCCCAGCTCGCGGAACTGCTCGACCGCTTCGCTGCGGGCTCAGGCGCGTTTGACGCCACGATGCGCCGCGTCTGCTGGCGCGCGCTCGTCCGGCGGATGGGCCGCAGCGTGTGTATCGGGCGCGGCGTGATCCTCACGCACCCGGAGACTTTTTCCATCGGCGACGGCGTTTTCGTCGGCGACCACGCCGTGCTGCAAGGCCGCGCCGGCGGCGGGTGCGTGCTTGGCGACCGGGTTTGGATCGGGCCGCAAAGTTTTCTCGACGCGCGCGATCTCGTGCTCGCGGAAAATGTGGGCTGGGGGCCGGGCGCGAAAGTGCTCGGCTCCGAGCACACGGGGCTGCCGCTGGAGGAGCCGGTCATCGCCACCGCGCTCGTCATCCGTCCCGTGCGCGTGGGGCGCGGCGCGGACATCGGCACGGGTGCGGTGCTGCTGCCGGGCGTGACGGTGGGCGAAGGCGCGATCGTCGGAGCGGGCGCGGTCGTCGCGGAGGATGTGCCCGCGCGGGCGGTCGTCGCCGGAGTGCCTGCGCGGTTTTTCCGCTGGCGCGGGAAGGATTGCGGCAGCGAAGTGTGAGTTAATTACCGGGGTCACATGCCAGCCAGCGCGGCGGCGAGGGCGCGGTAGTCTTCGGTGCTGTTGTAGGCTTGCGCGGAGAGGCGGACGTGGCGGCGCGCGGGCGAGCCCCAGCGGATGATGGGGACTTCGATGCGGTGGTCTTCGAGCAGGCGAGTTTGCAGCGGGTCGATGCGGTCGGTGGTGAAAGGCACGCGCTGGAGCGAGTCGGGCAGGGGAATGGTGGCCATGCTCGCGAGCAGGGAATTTGGTGCGGGCAGCGCGACGCTGAGACGTCCGACGATGAGGGCGCGGGCGGCAGCGGCGAGTGCGCGGTTTTGGTCGTACAGCTCGGGCCAGCCGCCGGGGTGAAGGCTTGCTCCGAAACGGATGGCGTCGGGCACGGCGAGCCAGGCGGTGGGGTCGAGCGTGCCGGGCCAGTCGAAGCGGTCGTGAAAGTGGGAGCGTCCGGGACGGCGGATGTTTTCGCCGTGCGAGATGACGGCGGGGCGGATGTTGTCTTGACGGTCGGGGCGAACGTAGAGGAAGCCCGCGCCTTTGGGCGCGCAGACCCATTTGTGGAGGTTGCCGGTGTAGTAGGCGGGGCGGAGTCCGTCGAGATCGAGGGGCACGGAGCCGGGGGCGTGTGCGCCATCGACGAGGCAGTCGATACCGCGCTCGTCGAGCTGGCGGACGATTTTCTCGATGGGAAAAACGAGGGCGGTGGGGCTGGTGATGTGGTCGATGAAGGCGAGCCGGGTGCGCGCGGTGGTGGCGGCGAGGATGGCGTCGATGATCTGCCGCTCGTCCGTGAGCGGAAAGGGGACGCGGGCGACGGTGACGCGCGCGCCGGTGCGGCGGGCGGTGTCGAGGAGGACGCAGCGGCAGGCGTTGTAGTCGTGGTCGGTGGTGAGGATTTCGTCGCCGGGCGCAAAGTCGAGGGAGCGGACGACGGCGTTGACGCCCGCGGTGGCGTTGGCGACGAAGGCGAGGTGGCGCGCGTCGGCTTTCAAAAACGCGCCGAGCTGCTCGCGAGCGGCGTCGAGCAGCGGCTCCAGCTCGCGCTGTAAAAAGCGCACGGGCTCACTTTCCATGCGGGCGCGCAGCTCGTGCTGCGCGGCGAGGACGGGAGTCGGACACGCGCCGAAAGAGCCGTGATTGAGGAAGATGATTTCCGGGGACAGCGACCAGTGCTGGGCAAACGCGCTCGGCATGCGACGGGGACTTTTTTCCGAAAACTCAGACCGCTCCCGCAATGGGATGGCGGTCGAGAAACTCGGCGGCGAGCGCTTTGTACGCCGCGGTGCCGAGGCCGCCGGGCTCGTATTCGAGGATGGGCTGGCCGTGGCTGGGGGCTTCGGCGAGGCGGACGCTGCGGGGGATGACGGTCTGGAAAATCACGTCGCCGAAATGCGCCTGGACTTCGGCGATGACCTGGGTGGCGAGGTTGTTGCGCATGAACATGGTCATGAGCACGCCGCCGATGGTGAGGCCGGGATTTGCGCCGCAGTCGCGGACTTGCTGGACGACGTGGGAGATTTTGCTGAGGCCCTCGAGGGCAAAGTATTCGCACTGGAGCGGGATGAGGAGTTCGTCGGCGGCGGCGAGGGCGTTGGTCATGAGGATGCCGAGGGATGGGGGGCAGTCGAGGAGGATGAAGTCGAACGGGGCGTCGTCGCGGAGCGGCTGGAGCGCGGCGCGGAGGCGGGTGAGGTGCTCGGCGGCGCGGGCGACTTCGATCTCGGCACCGGCGAGGTCGAGGTCGCCGGGGATGAGCCAGAGATGCTCCCAGCGAGTGGGGATGACTTTTTCCGCGAGCGTGCCGTGGCCGGTGAGCGGGCCGTAAATGGACAAACCCTCCGCGGAGGGAAAGCCGAGGGCGCTGGTGGCATTGGCCTGCGGATCGAGATCAATGAGGAGGATGCGCGCGCCGCGGGCGGCGAGGCAGGCCGCGAGATTGACGGAGGTCGTGGTTTTGCCCACGCCGCCTTTCTGATTGGCGACCGCGATGATTTTCATAGGGGCGCGGACTGTAGCGCGGGGCGGTGTCTTGACGAGGAAGGAAATGCGGCAGGCGGGCAGGGGACGTTTTTTCCCGCGGAAAAACCTCTCGCGTCCGCTCAAAGCGTGGCATCCGTGGGCGAGATTTTTTTCCCGATGCGATGATCCCGATTACCGAACGATTTCTCAGCGAATGCGGCGGCTGGCAGGCGCTCCGTGACGCGCGCGGCATTCACGCCGCCGGGCGCGTGCTCGCCGCCAGCTACGCGCCGCCGCTGCTGGAGGGGCGGGTGCGCGAGGGCGATGGGGAGCTGCGCTCGGGGTTGCGGATCAGCTCGCCATCGCATGTGGAAAATCTCTGCACCTGCCGCGCTTCGCGGCGCGATGGAGTGATCTGCGCGCACGCGCTGGCGGTGGGATTGGAGTGGCTGAAACCGCACGCCGTGGCCGGGCCAGCCGCGCCCGTGGAAATGGCGACGGCGGTGACCGGCCCGCATTTCACCACGGAGGAAGGCGAACCGCTGGAACTGCATATCGTGCTCCCGCCGAACTTCGCAGCCGCGTGGGAACGCAACGCGATCACCGTAGGGATCGAGGGCACAACCAGCGGTCGCCGCGTGCTCCTTTCCGCCCTCGACAGCGCGAAATCCTACCGCGTCTCGCCGGCGGATTTGCCCGTCCTGACAAAGCTCCGCGCGCTCGCCGCCGGCAGTGTGCCCGGCATCGCCGCGCTCGACCGCACCGCGTTTCTCGACCTGCTCCCCGCGCTCGCCGGTCACCCGCGGGTCACCTTCGCGAAGACGACCGCCGCCACGATTCACCGCGAGCCGTTTCGCCCGGCTCCCGAGCTTCCGCGCGAAGCCGTGATCCTCGCCGGTGGGTCATCCGCGTGGCTGCTCCAAGGCTCGGCCTTTCACCCGCTGGCCCCCGAAATCACCACCGGCGCTCCAGTGCCAGCCGATGCGGAAGCACCACGCTTCGCCCTCGCCATCGAAGGCTCGCTAAACCATCTCACGGCCCGCTTGGACGCGCTCTACGGCGAGCATCGCTTCGCCGTGGAGGCCGCGCCGCCTCGATCCAAAATACAGCGCCACCACGCCGCGGAACGCCAGTCGCTCGACCGCGTCCTCGCCGCCGGCTTCACCGGTCCCGACCGTACCGCCCAGTTTGTTTTGAAAGGCGAACCCGCCATCCTCGCTTTCTTTGCCCGCGATCTGCCGCGCCTCGAAAAGGAATGGGCTGTTACCATTGGGGAACGCTTCGCCTACGTCACCCGCGACATTGAGCGCATCCAGCCCCGGCTCGAAATCCGCACCTCCCGCGAGAATTGGTTCGACCTGCAATACGAGCTCGCCACCCCGAGCGGCGACCGCTTCTCTTCCGCCGAAATCCAGCGGCTCCTGCAATCCGGCCAGAGCACAACCCGGCTCAAGAATCGCAAACTCGCTGTGTTCGACCCCGGCATGCTCAATGAATTCCAAGAGGCGCTGACGGACTGCAATCCCGAACAGCGCCAGCCCGGTCTCTACCGGATCGACCGCTGCCATGCGCCCTTCCTCGACGAAATGGCCAAAGAGCAGGGGGGCGAAGTTCAGAGCGATCGCTCATGGTCGGAATGGATCGCACCGGTTGGCGATGAGTGGCATTCTGAAGCGGCGTCTTTCGGCTCTTTCGAGCGCATCCTCCGTCCCTATCAAAAGGACGGAGTTAAATGGCTTAACTCGCTGTTTAAAAGGGGACTACATGGACTTCTTGCGGATGAGATGGGTTTAGGAAAAACCGTCCAAACACTTGCCTTCTTGTCGGGAATTTCTGGAAAATCACTCGTCGTCTGCCCGTCGTCGCTGGTCTTCAACTGGGAGCGCGAAGCCCGGCGATTCACCCCCGAACTACGCACTTTGGCCATCCAGGGTTCGGATCGCCAGTCATTGTTTGGCGAACCCCTGAAGACGGCCGATCTAGTAATCACCAGTTACGCTCTGCTTCGCCGGGATATCAGCCATTATGGCGGGATCGAGTTTTCAACGGTCGTTCTCGACGAAGCCCAGCATATCAAGAATCCAGACAGCCAGAATGCGCAGTCTGCCTTTTCACTGAAGGCCAAACGTCGTCTGGCTCTCACCGGTACGCCCGTCGAGAACTCACTTGCCGACATTTGGTCGCTGATGAACTTCCTCATGCCTGGCTACCTCGGGTCGCGACAGGATTTCCGCGAGCGATTCCAACGCCCCATCGAAAGCGCCCAAGGCGGCCCTATCCATCGACGGCTTATCAGACATCTGCAGCCATGTATCCTGCGCCGACTCAAAAAATCTGTTATTACTGAACTTCCAGATAAAATAGAGCATATTGCTTATTGTGAGCTAACTGATGAGCAGCGATACATTTACTCAGAGCTCGCAAACACCACCCGCCGACAGGTGTCCGAATGGTCGGGCGCGAAGGATCAGGCCAAGGCGCGCATGCTCATGCTCACCGCGTTGCTCCGCCTGCGCCAAACCTGCTGCGACCTCCGACTCTTGAAACTTGAGGGAACAGAACCGCGTGAACCCTCGGGCAAATTGCTCATGCTCGAGGAACTTCTTAACGAGGCGATCGATGGCGGGCATCGCGTGCTGATCTTCAGCCAGTTCGCTTCAATGCTCCGCATTCTGCGTGAAACACTGGCACGGATGAAAATTTCGCAGTGTTACCTAGACGGTCAAACCAAGAACCGCGCCTCCGAAGTGGATCGCTTCGAATCGGGCAACGCCTCGATTTTTCTGATTAGCCTTAAGGCCGGTGGCACTGGCCTGAATCTGACGAGTGCCGACACCGTGATTCATTTCGACCCTTGGTGGAA
Organism: Chthoniobacter sp.; assembly: GCA_025352865.1. GTDB lineage: Bacteria > Verrucomicrobiota > Verrucomicrobiia > Chthoniobacterales > Chthoniobacteraceae > Chthoniobacter. The sequence goes on from JANXSB010000219.1 coordinate 8,126, forward strand.
TCCAGCCGTTGAGAGCCAGGCCACCGACCGCGCCCATCGAATCGGTCAGAAAAAGGTGGTCACATCCTACAAATTGATCAGCCGCGACACGGTGGAAGAGAAGATACTGGCGCTCCAAGCGCGGAAGCGAACGATAATCGATGCCACTCTGGATCATGAGCAGCCATTGATGGAAGGATTGAGCACAGAGGATATCCGCGAATTGATCGAGTAAGATGCATCGAAATCATCCGCGAATCCGGGCCGTGTGAATATGTGGGCTGGAATGAACAATCCGTCCGGGTGTTGGAGATCCGTTCACAAGTTATTCACAGCCGCAATGCTGCCTCAGTGCCAGACAGTTTTATATAACATTATACAATATATGTCATATAAAATGCGATGGTGTTGGGGTCGGTTGGTTATGGTAATTCACACTTTGCTGCAAAGGCCGCTTCAAACTTGGCGTCCTCTTTCTTCTGCATGTGGCGCGCGGTGAGTTCAACCACGTCAACCATAGTCCAGCGCCGATCTTCAATCCCTGCGATCTGCGCTGGCGTCTGACCGTCCAAGCTGGCGTGTTTGCGGACGAGATTATACACGCCGAGAATCAGCGATGTAGCCAGCTTGTGCATCCGCAGGTCTTTCGAGTAGCCGAGTCCTAGCCGCTGATACCGTTTCAATTCCTGCCGCACCGTGAGGAAAAGCCGCTCGATGTGGCAGGTCGTCAGGGTTGCCAGATTCGGGTCGCCATAGACGGCCTCGCGCTCCGCGTTGACGATCTTCGGGATGCCGTTCTTGCGGTTTTTCGGGAACTTCGTGGAATCAAACGCATCTTTGAAAACCTTGCCCTCAGTGCCGTAGCTGAATCCTTCAACGCGCCCCTCGCGAAAGAACGCTGGAATGTGGCGCACATAGGAGCGGTACGGGTCGGTGGCAATTTGCACGTAGCCTTTGACGCGCTTGGAAAGGTCTTCAATGAAATCCTCGCTCGTCTGCCAGTCGCGGCGTCCGATGCGGAAGCTGACAACCAGTTTCGTGTCAGGGTCAATGCCCGCCCAAAGCCAGAAATCGCCCTTGCCGGATTCTTTCGTCATCATCCGCTGGCCGTGCTGGCCGACAAACTGCCACTGCTCATCGAGCGCCAGCCGATTGCATTGTAGGTCGCGGAAGTTTTCGTGCATGTAAATCGAGAGCGCCTCCCCCGCTTCCTCGACTACCCGCTTCACCGCCTTTTTGCCGACGCTGAGCATCCGGCACACCGCATTCATTGGCATCCCCTCGCAAATCGCGGTGAGCACCATTGCTTGTTTTTCGTTGGAGAGGCGTGCGTTTGGCATGCACGCATAAAACCACGAAGTCGCTTTGCGCGCAAGCACGCATTTAATTTTTATTTTGACATGCGTGCTTTGTCGGACTAAAAACTCCCCATGACCACAAATCCAGACAACGAACCCGATCCGAAACCAAACGAAGAATCCATGCAGTCCAAGGGAGGCAAGGCGCGAGCGAGGAAGCTAACGCCAGAACAGCTTGCGGAGTCCGCCAGGAAAGCCGCCGAGGCCCGATGGGCGCAAAGACCAATGCGCGCAACGCACAAGGGAAACTTCAAAGAAGAATTCGGGATTGATGTGGATTGCTACGTCTTGGACGACCAACAAAAGACGCCAGTTTTAAGCCAGCGCGGATTCACCAAAGCACTCGGTTTGTCAGAAGGCGGATCAACACTCGGAAAGTTTTTAGCATCGAAGAAAATCTCCGAATTCGGCGGGGCCGAATTGATACAGAAATTGACGCAACCCGTTAAGTTTGAATGGGGTACCGGCGGGGCTGAAATGCCTCCGTCAACGATTAACGGGTTTGATGCAACGCTGTTGATTGACATATGCAAAGTCATCACATCGCACCGCGCTGAGCTAGGAAAGCGGTATGAGAACGTTATCATCCAAGCCGATGTTATCAACGCCGCTTCCGCGAAAAGCGGTATCAGAGGGCTGGTTTATGCGCTTGCGGGATACAGCCCCGCCGCAGAGGAGGTCATCGCCGCCTTCAAGATGTACGTTCAAGAGGAGGCGAAGAAATACGAAAAAGAATTCCCGCCAGAGCTTTATAAAGAATGGTATCGCCTCTATGAAATTGAGCCAATCCAAGGGCGCGGAAGGCCGTGGGAATTCAAGAAACTGACCGTGAACCACATCTATGTTCCGCTCGCCAAGAGTCGCGGAAAGATTTTGGAAGTAATGCAAGCGAACAAGGCCAAGGGAGGCGACAGAAAGCGGAAGTTGCTTCAATTTTTGAGCGAAATTGGAACACGCGCGCTACGCATGCACCTTGGCCGAGTGCTGGAAATGGCCGAAGACTCGCCAGATCAGGCGACTTACGAAAAGAGGATCACCAAACGGTTTGGCGACCAGCAGGAGCTAGATTTTTGATTTTCGCGCTGCTCGCGGCTCAGCCAAAGTATGCTTTGCTGCCAAATACTGCTCCTGTAGCTCTGGCGGCAGCAAATCCTCGCCCTTCACCGGATCGGTGCCTGTAGCGCGCTCCACTGCGCGGGCAATGTCCGTGTGCGGATCGGACTCATGGGGATTCTGGCGGCCTGTCCGCGCCCGAAACGCAGCGGACTGACGCGAATCCATCCCGTCTTCTGGGTTTATGTAGGTCGGCATGGCGGAATGTGTCACCGATTCCAAGCCCTGTCCATTCATCACGAGGACGAGCGATCCATTATAATATCCATACTCAACCGACCCTAACACCAATCCGAAGGTGTTGGTGCCGGTTGGAGGTATGAACATTATAGACTCGCCTGCCGCCAAGCAATGGGGTCGCTTTCTGTCCGATCACAATGGATTTTACGCGGCGTTCCCCTACGCTTTCGGCTTGCGAGTATTTGAACAACACCCCGGAAAATGGGTGTGCGGTCAGCGAATTACCGCCTCATCAACGCGGCGTTCGCTGCGTTCAAAGACCTGCGGTGGGATCAGAGGGCGCGCATTGTGACGTGGTTCACCGCCGGCCAGTCGGTCCCGGACGCCCTTGCGAGGATCGGTTTGAAACACGTCTGGGATGGTGATGCCGAATCGAAGGAGGAATACTTTGAAAGTCACCGCGCGGAATCGGTTGAATTCTGATCGGGAAAATCCTATGCCCGCCTGTCGCGAGATTCACCCTCTCCCGCGTCTATTTCCTACGTTTGGCCGTCGCCAATCTCCTTCGCCTGTTTCGGAAACTTACTGATGAGCCACTTCAAAACTTCAAGCTGGTCTGGACTTGGCGCACGACGAATTTGGACGAGTAGTTTGCCCAGCGCGAGCGCGAGGAGATGGCGCGCGGAGTGCGGTATGTATCCTTCGTTCAGCAGCGCGGCGCTGAGACGGAATCGTGTATGGTGAGGGAAGAGCCGGGCGAGCCGTGAGGGTGGCGCAGAGCGCCGGAGTTCACTTCGCGAAAATTTCCGCAAAGAACCCCTTCATCTCCGCCCACGATTCCTTGTCCGCCGCGGCGTTGTAAGCCGCGCCCTTGCTGTTGTCGCCGCCCGCATCGGGCCGGGTGAAGGCATGCACCGCGCCGGGATAGGCCACGAATTTGTAATTCACCGCGCCCTTCGCCATCTCGTCTTTGAAAGCGGCCACCTCGTCCGCCTTCACAAAAGGATCATCCGCGCCGTGGCAGACGAGCACCCTGGCCATGATGTTCTTCGCATCCTCCGGCGTCGGCGTGCCCAGCCCGCCGTGAAAGCTCACAATCCCCTGCACGTCCGCCCCACTGCGGCCCAGCTCCAGCACCGTCGTCCCGCCAAAGCAGTAGCCGATGGCCGCGACCCTGCCCTTTTGCACCAGCGGATTTTTCACGAGCTGCTCCAGCCCCGCCTGCACCCGCGCGCGCAGCACCGGCCGGTCGCTCTTG
>JANXSB010000230.1 GCA_025352865.1 Chthoniobacter sp.
CGCGCCTTTGCCTGCGGCGATGGGTTTGCCCCAGGTGGTGCCGTCGCTGGAAAGGGCGACCTCGTAGCCGCGGGGGTAGTCGCTGGGGGACGGGGTGCTGTCGAGTTCGAGGCCGCTGAGGAGCGTCTCCTGCGGCAGCTCGATCTGGAACCACATCCCGGGGACTTGCGAAGTGCCGGTCGTGAAACGTGAACTCGCGTCGCCATCGACCGCCGCGGCGCTGCTGCCCGCGCCGTGGCTGGCGGTGAGTTTCCAGTCCTTACGATTCGTGAGCGGCTTGGGCAGCGACGCGCGCAGTTCGGTGATCGTCCACGGCTGCGTGCGCTCTTTCGTCGTCGCGCGGAGCGTTGCCACGTCGGCCGCGGTGATAAAGCCGGCGTGGTTGCCGAAGGTATTGCGCACATAGCTGAGCACGCTCGCGATCCATGCGTCGTCATTGGTCGCCATCGCGATCATCTGGCCCTCGTATTTTTTCCCATCGATGTCGCCGATCAGTCCGTGAAGCAGCACTTTGATTCCGCCGTCGCGCCAGCCGTTCACGGTCTTCGAGCCCGCGAGCGAAGGTGCGAGCATCGCGCCGGGCGCGGCTCCGGCCATCGGCAGGCCTTTCGCATCCGCGCCGTGGCATGTGGCGCAGAGGGTTTGAAAGACGGTCTGGCCGGCCTTGTAGAGCTTCTCCTGCTCGGGAGTCATTGCCGCCGCGGCCTGAGCCGGTGGATTGAGGATAGCGTTGGAGATTTCCCTCACGCCGAGCGGCGCGGTCGGTGTGATGAGTTCCGCGAGCAGCGTTTTCCAGTCGGGCAGATCGAGCTGCCGCGCGGTGAGCATGGCCTGGATGACTACGTTCGCGTCCTTGTCTTTCGTCGCGGCCTGCACGTCGGCGGCGAAGGTCTTGTCGCCCTTTTTGAAAAGCGATTCGCTCACACGAATGGCCGCCACGCGAAGCTGCGGATGCTCGTCCTTGAGCTTCTCACGCACGAGGTCCGGCGTCAGCGCGTCGAGGCCGTCGAGCGTCCACAGCGCGTGCAGGCGGGCGAGGTAGTTCTTGTCCGTGCGCGCCATCGAGGTGAGCGCGGGGACCACGGATTTGTCCTGTTTCAAAACGAGAAGTTTCTGCGCGGTGTCACGCCACCAGCCATTCGCGTGGCCGAGATGAGTTACAAGCTGCGCGGGCGTTTCCTCATTCATGTGGGGCTGCGGCGCGGGCTTCGTAGTGTCATGCACAAGCCGCCAGATGCGTCCGTGACCCACGACTTTGTCGAACTGATATTGCTCCACCACCTTCCGCAGATAAGAGCCGGGTCTGACCCAGTTGCCTTCCTGAATGATCCCGCGATACATATCGACGATGCAAAGCGTGCCGTCCGGTGTGTTGGTGATATTGAGCGGACGAAAGAGCGGATCGGAGGAGCGGAAGAACTCGGACTGTTTGTCCTGATAAGGATTACTAAGTATCGTGAAGCCTTCCTTCACCTCCACCTTTGCGCGCCGAATGAGACGACCCACCGGCTCACTCACCAGCAAGTCCCCGAGTAACTCGGAAGGCAGATGATCGCCGCGATACACATCGCCGCCGGTCGTCGCGGTGAAATGGTTCACCGTCCCATCGGGCCGGTGACGCCCGTGACCGCCTTGCACGTCGGCCATGCCGATCGCCGGCCACACTTCCATAAAGCCGGGAGCCATCTGATCCTTCGGATTGAACGCGCCATAAGCCACCGGCTGCTGGAAACTCTGCGGCCCCTGCTCACCGCCTGCGTTCATAAAGAACATCTTGCCGTGATCGTCCTGGCACAGACCCCACTGCCCGTTGTTAGCCGCCGCATTTTCCTTCACCGCGCCCGCTGGCGTCCAGCGCAGGCGGTAGTTGTTATAGGTCGAGTAAAGCGTGTTATCTATCCCCCATAGCAACCCATTCGGCTGATGCTCCAAGTTACCCCCACGCGGCCCGCCGGCGTAGAATGGCTCCTTCTTATCCGCCACCCCGTCACCGTCTGTGTCGGTATAAGTGTATAGGTCATTGGTATCCGTCTCACCCACGATGACGCGTCCTTTGTCCAGCGCCACGAGCATCCGTGGCAGCACGAGGTTATCAATAAAGACCGTATGTTTGTCATACACGCCGTCGCCTTTCGACGACCAATGCAGCGAGATGCGACTTGTCTTTGTCAGCTCATCCTTTCCGTCGATCTCCTGCATGTAACTCCGAAACTCCGCGACAAACATCCGCCCGTCGCCGTCGAACACCGCGATCACCGGCTCCTTGATCACCGGCTCGCTCATCACCAGCTCCACATGATAGCCGGGCGGCAGTTGGAAAGTCTTCGCCTCGTCCTGCGGGCTCTTCGCCTGCACGGGCGGCTTGGGTGGAAATTCGTCCGGGTTGTCGGCTGCCAGCGACCTGGCGCACAAGACGGCGAACACGGAAAAAAGAAGTGGGATTGGGAGGTGTTTCATTGGGAGAGGGCGGATCATGCGCACGGATAAAATGCCCGGACACGCCGAACCTTAGCGGCGATGTCATTCGCCACGTAAATCGGAGAGGCTCGCAAATTTGGTCTGTCCCTTTCGCGCGCTTTCGTGTCTTTCGTGGAGCATGAAACTGCTCCGTCCCCTCACCTCACTGCTCGCACTCATCAGCACCGCCGCGCTTGCCGCCGACGCACCATTTTACGTCGGCACCTACACAAAGCCCGACGGCAGCAAAGGCATCTACCGCTGCGTGCTCGATCTCGAAACCGGCAAGCTCAGCGCAGGCACGCTCGTCGCCGAGACGCCGAGTCCCAGCTTCCTCGCCGTCCGTCCGGGCGGCCGGTTTCTTTACGCCGCAAATGAAACCGATCCCGGCGAAGTCAGCGCCTACGCGATTGCCGCGGACGGCGCGCTCAAGTTTCTCAACAAACAATCCGCGAAAGGCGGCGGCACCTGCCACATCAGCGTCGATCCCGCGGGAAAAAATGTGCTCATCGCAAACTACGGCACCGGCAGCGTGGCGGTGCTGCCGATCAAAGCCGACGGCAGCCTCGCGGGGGCAAGCGCTTTCGACCAGCACACCGGCTCCAGCGCCGACCCCGCGCGGCAGAAAGAACCGCATGCCCACAGCATCTACACCGATCCGGCGGCGAAATTCGTGTACGCGTGCGACCTCGGCACGGACAAGATCAACGGCTACCGCTTCGACGCCGCGAAAGGCACAATCACACCGGATGAAACAGCCACCGGCACCGTCGCGCCCGGCTCCGGCCCACGGCACCTCGCGCTACATCCGAAACAGGACTTTGCCTACGTCATCAATGAAATGCTGAGCACTATCACCGCGTTCAAACGCAATCCCGCGAGCGGCGCGCTGAGCGAAATCGGCACCATCTCGACTTTGCCCGCGGATTTTTCCGGCAATAGCAGCACGGCGGAAATCTTCGTGCATCCAAGCGGCAAGTTTCTTTACGGCTCCAACCGCGGTCACGACACCATCGCCGCCTTCGCGATTGAAAACGACGGCGGGCTCAACCTCATCGGGCACACACCCATCGGCGGGAAAGTGCCGCGCAATTTCGCCATCGATCCCACGGGCCGCTGGCTCCTCGCCGCCGGTCAGGAGAGCGGCGACATCACCGTTTTCAAAATCGACGCCGACACCGGCAAGCTCGCGCCGACTGGCGGGCGCGTGGAAATTGGCGCACCCGTCTGCATCATCTTCACGCCGCGCTAGCCGAGGTACTCGCGCGCCACACGCCAGCCGGCGTACACGCCGAGTACGCTGCCCACGCCGCTCGCGAGGAACGCGGTCATGATGCCGACGTATTCGCCGAGCCACCAGCCGACCATGCCGCCGACGTTCACGCCGATGAAAATGCAGAGCTTCATGCGCTCCAATAAAGCACAGCGCACGCCGCGCGGCTTTACTCGAAGCGGATCGCGGCGCTGCGGCCGTGGGCGTCGAGGCCTTCGATGGCGCTGAACTTCGCGATGGTCGGCACAGATTTGCGGAGCGATTTCGGGTCGAACTGCACGATGCTCGTGCGGCGTTGAAACATGTCCACGGTCAGGCCGGGGAAACTGCGGCCCGCGCCGCCTGTGGGCAAAGTGTGGCTCGGGCCGGCGAGGAAATCGCCCGCGACGACGGGCGAGTGGCCGCCGAGAAAAATCGCACCGGAAGTGAGAAGCTGCGCGCCGATCTTTGCATCTTCCTTCGTGACAACCGAGACGTGCTCGGGCGCGAAATCATTCGCGATGGCGACTGCCTCCTTGAGCGACTTCACGAGGATCAGCGCGCAGCCATCCGCGAGCACGCCGGCGAGATGATCCTGCCGCGAGAGCGTGGCGAGTTGTGCGGCGATTTCCTTTTCCACGGACGCGAGCAGCTTCACCGAGGTGGTGACGAAAAGGATCGCGCTGCCCTTGCCGTGCTCGGCCTGCGCGAGGAGGTCGGCGGCGATCCACGCGGGGTTCGCGC
>JANXSB010000238.1 GCA_025352865.1 Chthoniobacter sp.
CGCGGTCTGCTCGGCGGGCGCGAAGGGATGCAGCTTGCCAAACTCCGGCCATGTCACCGGCAGCATCTCGCTCGTCGCGTTCAGCTTCATGGTGCAGGAGCCGAGCGGGATCATCGAGGTGGTGAGCGAGAGGTCTTTCGCTTCGAGCCGCCGGATGTAGCGCAGCATCTCGTGCTCGGTGTGGTGGGTGTTGAAAACGGGGTGCGTGAGAAACGTTTCGGCGCGCTGAAGGAGGTGGCTGATTTCCAGCCTGGCGTAGCGCCCGTGCCCGTCTTTGACCGGGGCGCGGTCGCTGAAAAGCGCGTCGGCTTCGTCGAAAAAGAGCGCGCTGTTTCCGTCGGCGGCGAGGTCAAGCAGGCGCGCGAGATTTTTCTCTGTCTCGCCGATGTACTCGCTGACGACCGCGCCGAGACCGAGCACTTGCCCGAGCGTCCCGAGGTCGGCGGCGTCGGTCGTTTCATCGAGCGCGATGCCCACGGTCTGCTCGTCGAGTTTGCGCAGATTGACGTGGTGCGAATGGCCCGCGCGCACCGCCGCGTCCGCGGATTTCACGCGCACCGCGAGCGTGTCGAAAAACGGCCCGCGCACCTCGTGCCCGCACTCGATCAGCGCCGCGGCGAGCGTGCGCGTGAGCAGGTGGGTGCGCGCAGCGATTCGGCGCAAGCCCTGCGGCCCGTGATAGACCGCGTACATCGACGCCATCACCGCGAGGAGCACCTGCGCCGTGCAGATGTTGCTCGTCGCCTTGTCGCGGCGGATGTGCTGCTCGCGCGTCTGGAGCGAAAGGCGGTAGCCGGGCTGGCCGTGCGCGTCCTTGCTCACGCCCACGAGGCGGCCGGGCATCAGCCTTTTGTACGCATCTTTCACCGCCATGTAGGCCGCATGCGGGCCGCCAAAACCGAGCGGCACGCCGAAGCGCTGCGTGGAGCCCACGGCGATGTCCGCGCCGAATTCCCCCGGCGGGCGCAGCAGCGTGAGCGCGAGGATGTCCGCGGCGACAATCGCGAGCGCACCGGCGGCGTGCGCCTGCTCGATGAACGGTGCGTAATCAAGGATCGCGCCCGTCGTGTCAGGATATTGCAGCAGCACGGCGAAGGGCTTTTCCGCGAAATCGAACGCCGCCTCGTCGCCGACGATCACCTTGATCCCCAGCGGCTCCGCGCGCGTCTGCACCACGGCGATGGTCTGCGGATGACACCGCTCGCTGACGAAAATCGCCTGCGCCTCCGCGTGCTTGCTGACCGCGTGGGCGATGTGCATGGCTTCGGCGGCGGCGGTCGCCTCGTCGAGCAGCGAGGCATTGGCGATGTCGAGCCCGGTGAGGTCGCAGACCATCTGCTGGAAATTCACCAGCGCCTCCATCCGCCCCTGCGAAATCTCCGCCTGATACGGCGTGTAGGCCGTGTACCAGCCGGGGTTTTCGAGGATGTTCCGCTGGATGACCGGCGGCGTAATGCAGTCGCTGTAGCCCTGCCCGAGGTAGTTTTTGCAAACGCGATTCTTCCCCGCCATCGCGCGCAACTCCGCCAGCGACTCATGTTCCCCGCGTCCCGCCGGCAAATCCATCGGCACCGCCAGCCGGATTTTTTCCGGCACCGCCGCGTCGATCAGCGCCTCCAGCGAGGCCAGCCCGAGCGCCGCCAGCATCTCCGCGACCTCCGCCTTTTCCGAGCCGAGATGGCGGCGGGGGAAGGTGTCGCAAGGCGCGAGGATCGGGGTTTCGAGAGGGGCCGCGGCGGGCGGCGTGGAGAGCGTGTCGTGCATCGCGGGAGGCTAGGAATGAAGGCGGTCAAAGCAAGCGCGGAGTGCGCTGCGGCGGATGTCGGCAGGAAAAAGAGCCCCTGACCCCGGACGGAGCGGCGGCGTAACAACATGCACTTAACATGCACTTCGTTTTTTGGTAGTGTCCTAATTTGAATGTTCCACAGGTCGCTTTAATCGAAAGCCTCCCCGTAAAGAGTGTTGAAGCGTGCTTTTCGCGGATTCAAATTGTCGGTCTGTCGAGAACTGCTCAGGACGAACTGAGAGTATTTCCTTGGCGTTGATTTTGCCGCATCTTTCGACGAACTAATTACGTCAGAGAGCCGCGCAACTGCATCCCTTAGTCCGTCTCTATCAGCCATTGTGAATTTCTTTCTAGGCG
>JANXSB010000243.1 GCA_025352865.1 Chthoniobacter sp.
TGAGCGCGGCGTTTTCGGTGGCGCGGACGAATTCAAATTCGATCGTCCTCTCGGGATCGGTGGCGGTCAGGGAAGTCATGCGGCGATTACGGCGCGAAGCGGCGGTGCGGTCAAGGGTGGGCGAGGGTTTTGCGGCGCGGAGCTAAAAAGCACGCTGTCATTCCGGCATTTTTCGGTGCGCGGCGCGCGGTTGCTTTTCGGAAACCGCCCGCTAGTTTCCGCGCCGTGTTGCACCTGCTGACCAGCCGACTTACCTCGCTCCGCGAACTTTCCGGGCGCGCTTCCCTGCGCCCGGTCCGCGGAGCTTTTCTCGCGTAGCCTGTCGGCTGGCGCTGCTTCGGGCGGAGGCAGCCGCCGGTTTTCTGAAAGTCCCACCCGCCCGCCAATCCTTTCACCATCATGTTTTCCAGTCCTTCGACGAAATATCGTCCGCATCCGCCGATCCATTTGCCGGATCGAAAATGGCCGAACCAAACGCTGACCCGCGCACCCATCTGGTGCTCGGTCGATCTCCGCGACGGCAACCAGGCGCTCGCCGTGCCGATGAACGTCTCGCAGAAACTCGAGCTCTTCGATGCGCTGGTGCGCTGCGGTTTCAAGGAGATCGAAGTGGGCTTCCCGTCGGCCTCGAACACCGAGTTTGAATTCAACCGCCGCCTCATCGAGGAGGCCCGCATTCCCGACGACGTGACCATCCAGTGCCTCGTCCAGGCGCGCGAGGATTTGATCGAGAAGACCGTGCAATCGCTCATCGGAGCGAAGCGCGTGATCATCCACCTCTACAACTCCACCTCGCCCGCGCAGCGCCGCGTAGTCTTTGGCAAAACGAAGGCCGAGATCGTGGCGATCGCCGTCCAAGGCGCGCAGTGGATCAAGGACCGCCTGCCGCGTCTCGCGGGGACGGACGTGCGGCTGCAATACTCGCCGGAGAGTTTCTCCGCGACCGAGATCGAGTTTGCGAAAGAGATCGCCGAAGCCGTCATGGCCGTGTGGCAGCCGACGCCGGAGCGGAAGATGATCCTCAATCTCCCCGACACCGTCGAAGTCGCGATGCCGAACGTTTATGCGGATCAGATCGAGTGGATGAGCCGCCATTTGAAGAACCGCGAATCCGTCATCATCAGCCTGCACACGCACAACGACCGCGGCACCGGCGTCGCTGCGACCGAGCTCGGCTTGCTCGCGGGTGCCGAGCGCGTCGAGGGCACGCTGTTTGGCAATGGCGAGCGCACCGGCAACCTCGACATCGTCACCGTGGCGATGAACTGCTTCATGCACGGCCTCGCGCCGGGGCTGGATTTTTCGCGGCTCAACGACTTCGTGGAAATCTACGAGCGCTGCACCGGCATGACCGTGCCCGCGCGGCAGCCGTACGCCGGGGAGCTTGTGTTCACGGCCTTCTCCGGCTCGCACCAGGACGCGATCAAGAAAGGTCTCGCCGAGTGGGAGAAGGACGCGCGCGCGCATTGGGACGTGCCGTACCTGACCATCGACCCGCGCGACATCGGCCGCGAATACCGCGAAGTCATCCGCGTGAATTCGCAGAGCGGCAAAGGCGGCGTCGCGTATTTGCTCGAAAGCGAATTCGGCATCGAGCTGCCGAAAGACCTCCAGCGCGAATTCGGCCCGCTCGCGAATGACGCCGTGGACCGACTCGGGCGCGAAGTCAGCGGCACCGAATTACGCGAAATGTTCTGGCGCGAATACGTCGGGCGCACCGCCCCGTGGGAGCTGATCCACTTCCACGCCGACGGCATTGACGGCGTCTTCTCCTGCCGCGCCTCCGCTCACCGCGGCGGCGTGGAGGTCCAGCTCACCGGTTCGGGCAACGGCCCCATCGCCGCCTTTGTCCACGCCCTGCACGCCAGCGGCAGTCCGCGTTTCGAGATCGCCGATTTCAAACAGCACGCCCTCAGCTCTGGCACCGAGGCGAGCGCCATCGCCTACATCCAGATCCGCCTCCCCGACGGCAAAACCAAATGGGGTGCCGGCGTGGACACGAACATCGAACTCGCCCCAATCAAAGCCATCCTCAGCGCGGTCAACCGGCTCGGTGCCGGTTAGCGCGCACTACGGCTTGTCCCACTCGACGAGAAAGCCGAGCACCTGGCTTTCCCAGCCACCGGTCTTGAACTTGTGGCGCGGTAACGCCAATTATCACTGGTCGCCGAAGCGCACTTTACAATGGAGGCAGTAGCCTCAACTCGAACCAGCAGCTGGTGGCGTTCTCGACGCCGTGCCGCGCCTCATTTTGTGCCAAGTTTGCGCAGCGGTACAATCCGCCTGTGACAGCCATGCCCGGTCGCGGCGCATATAACCGAAGTTCACAAGGGAACTCCCCAGGTTTTGCGGATGGCACAGATTTTGATGAGAGAAAAATCGGGCGCTGACTCCGCCTGTTATGAGTCGGGGATATAAAAAAGCGCCTCCCAGTCGGACTGGTTAAGCTACGGCGGATCGCCGGGCCGGCTGGAAACCAAAACAGGATCCGCCGTTAGAAAGACAAACCTATGACTAATGCACTGACTCGTTGGAATCCCATGCGGGAACTGGAGGACTTCCAGAGCCGCATTCTGAGCGCCCTAAATC
>JANXSB010000266.1 GCA_025352865.1 Chthoniobacter sp.
CCGTCCGCCGAGCCGAGCCCGACGGTGTAGATGCGCACCGCACCTTCCAATTCCGCCGCGGCTTTCACGGCATCTTCGTCCAGCTCCTCGCCGTCGGTGAAAATGATCAGCGCGCGATTGTCGCTCTCGCCTTTGCCAAAAGCCTCGACCGCCGTCTTGATCGCCGCCGCGATGTCCGTGCCGCCGCGCGGGATGATGTCCGTGTCGAGTTCCGCGAGCGAGCTGAGCACCGCGCCGTAATCCACCGTCATCGGCGCCTGCAAAAACGCACTGCCCGCAAACGCGATCAGCCCCGCGCGGTCGCCCTGGAGCTGACCGATCAAGTCCTGCGCCGCCAGCTTCGCCCGCCCGAGCCGGCTCGGCGCGACATCCGTCGCCAGCATGCTTTTCGAGCAGTCGATGGCGATGAGCACGTCGCGCCCCTTCCGCGTGCTCTGCTCCCAGGTGTAGCCCAGCCGCGGCTGCGCCAGCGCCGCGATCACGCCGCTCAGCCCGAGCAGTATGAGCAGAAAACGGAAGCGCCGCTTGCCCACGCTCACGCTCCCCGCCAGCCGGTCCTGCAAGCGCGCCGCCACGAGCTGCCGCAGCAGTTTCACGCGCCGTCCTTGGTTTTGAAAAAACAGCGCGATGAGCACCGGGAAAAGTGCGAACGCCCAAAACCAAAGTGGCTGGCCAAAGGTCACGGCAGCCTCCTTCCCACGGTTTCCGCGAGCACGAGCTGCAGCGCGATCAGCCCAAAGCCCGACGCGAGAAACCACGGAAACAAATCGCGGTACTGCTTGTACTGGCTCAGCTCCACGGTCGATTTCTCCAGCTTGTCGATCTGCTCGAAAATCTGCGTCAGCGTCTTCGTGTCCGTCGCGCGGTAATACTTGGCGTTCGTCATGTCGGCGATTTTGGTCAGCGTGTCTTCGTCCACATCCACCTTCATGTTGCGGTAAACTTTGCGCCCAAACATGTCCTGCATCGGCATCGGCGCATAGCCCTTCGTCCCCGCGCCAATCGTGTAAACCTTGATTCCAAGCGCCTTCGCGGCCTCCGCCGCGGTCAGCGGGGAAATTTTTCCGGCATTGTTGTCGCCGTCCGTGAGCAGCACCACGATGCGGCTCTTCGACTCCTTTTCCTTCAGCCGGTTCGCGCACGAGGCGATGGCCGAACCGATCGCCGTGCCGTCCTCGACGAGCCCGAGTTTCACCCGTTCGAGATTTTGCAAAAGCCAGTCGTGATCGAGCGTGAGCGGGCTCACGAGATACGGCCGGCCGGCGAAGGCGACCATGCCGATGCGGTCGTTGGGCCGCGCTTCGATGAATTTCTGCGTGACCTGTTTCACCACGTCGATGCGGCTCGCGCGCTCGCCGCCGATGGTGAAATCCTCGGCGACCATCGAGCCCGAGACATCCAGCGCGAGCATGATGTCGATGCCGCTCGCCTGCACCTTGCTGATCGTCTTCCCCATCTGCGGACGCGCGAGCGCGACGGTGAGCAGCGCGAGCGCGAAAAGCAGCAGCGTCGTCAGCCAACCGCCCGCGCGCGAGCGGCGCGGGCGACCCAGCGCGTACAGCGGGCGCAGCGATGAAAAGACCACCGCCGGCGCGGCCCCGCGTCCGCCTTGCAACAGCGCGAGCAGCGGAATCGCAAGCAGCAGCAGGAGCAGCCACGGATGCGCGAAGCCGAAGCCGTCCGGCAGCTTCATGCGCGCCCTCCCTGCACAAAGGCGAAGGCGCTTTCGAGCAGCTTGGTGCTGTCCTCGGCGGTGGCGTCGATGCGTGCGAACTTGATCATGTCGCAATGCTCCAGAAACCCGGCGAGCAGACTGCGGTCGGCGTCGGAGAAACTTGGCGAATCGGAAATCGCGGCGAGAAATTCGGGCGAGGTTTGGTTCGTCGCGGGCAGCCGGAACTTAGCTTTGCTGATGAAGGTTCGCAGCGCGTCGGAGACGGCGATGCTGAATTGATAGGGCGCGATCTCATTGATGCGCGCACGAAGTTTTTCGAGCGCCCGAATAGCGATTGCGGTGGCCCCCAACGGCGGAGGTGCGGGGCGATTCTTGATCAACGCAACGACGAGCCACACCAACCCGCCGAGCAAGGCCAGCGCAAGAATCCCGGCGACGATGACCATCCACAGCGGATACGGAAACACGTCCACCGGAGGCACGATGTCTTTGATTTCGACGGGCTCCGTCTTCTCGGGCGCGGCATTGATCGCGGCGAAAGCAGAAGGCAGGAACGCGAAACACGCGGAAATGGCGAAAAGACGCGAAAGGAAAATTCTGCCTTTCGCGGCCTTTCGCTCCTTCCGCGTGTTTCGCGTTAAAAAAATCCGGCCAATCATCGGATTTGCAGCCGGCGCTCACGGGTGCGGAAGAAGGCGCGGAGCGCGGGGAGATAGTCCTGGTCGGTCTTGAGCGAGATGGCGTCGATGCGCTTGCGCCGGAATTCGCGCAGCCGCTCGGCGGTGCGCTGATCGACGGCTTTCAAATACCCGAGCCGAGTGGCGCGGTCGGAGGTGTTGATTTCGATCTGCTCGCCGGTCTCGGCGTCTTCGAGCGTGAGCCGGCCCACGTCGGGCAGATCCTCCTCGCGCGGGTCCACGATCGGGATCGCGATCAGGTCGTGCCGCCGGCTGGTGACTGCGAGCTGGCGGGAAAAGTCGGGCGTCAGGAAATCGAAAATCAGGAAGACGACCGAGCGCCGGTGCAGCACCTGGTTCAGGTAATCCAGCGCCTCTGCGGGTTCGGTGCCGCGGCCTTTCGGCTCGAAGTAGAGGATCTCGCGGATGAGCCGCAGCGTGTGGACGCGGCCTTTTTTCGGCGGGATGAAAAGCTCGACGTGATCCGAGAAAAGAATCAGCCCGACCTTGTCGTTGTTCCGAATCGCGCTGAACGCAAACAGGCACGCCACCTCCGCCGCCAGCTCCCGCTTGCTCAGATGCACGCTCCCAAATTCGCCCGACGCGCTCACATCGACGACGAGCATCACCGTCAGCTCCCGCTCCTCGGTGAACTTCTTCACGTAAGCCGCCCCATGCACCTCGCTATATTTCGCCGTCACGTTCCAGTCGATGCTGCGCACCTCGTCGCCCGGCTGGTATTCGCGCACCTCCTCGAAGTTCATTCCGCGGCCTTTGAAAACGCTGCGGTACTGGCCGGAGAACGTGGCTGCGACAAGGCCGCGCGTCTTTAGCTCAAGGCGCTGAATTTTTTTGAGGATGTCGCGGGCGGCTTCCATCAGGACTTTAATTTGGTGCGTGTCCTGCGCGCTCCGCCAAGCGCCGTCTGCGTTTAGCCCGAACAGACTCGATGTGATACATGCGAAGGAGCAATTCCATGACATTGCTCCCAGCAAACAGCACGACTCCGATGATTGGGGCCATATGAATGATTCGCGCTGAACCTTCAAAGTGAACTTTGAAAACGCTACCTGCGACAGCTAGCAGGATCAGAAGCAGGCTCGCCACAAAAGAGACGAAGCGAACTTTGTGCAAAAACTGCACCGTTCGTGTCATGGCACAGCAAGCCCCGCGAAAATCTTCTCGATGATCTGCTCGCTCGTCGTCTCCTCCGCCTCGGCTTCGTAGCTGACGATGATGCGGTGCCGCAGCACATCCGCGCCCACGCTTTTCACATCCTGCGGCGTGACGTAGCCGCGGCCGGCCATGAAGGCGCGGGCGCGGGCGGCGAGCGTGAGGGCGATGGTCGCGCGCGGCGAGGCGCCGTAGCGGATCATGCCGTCGAGCTTCAGCTTGTAGCCCGT
>JANXSB010000274.1 GCA_025352865.1 Chthoniobacter sp.
AACAAGCTCTACATCAACATGGTCAAGGCCGGCGAACTGGGCGGCGTGCTCGAACTCGTCCTCAACCGCCTCGCGGAATTCCAGGAAAAGGCGCAGAAGGTGAAGAACAAGGTCATCTCCGCAATGGCCTATCCGGTCATCGTGCTCATCATCGCCATGCTCATCATGGTCTTCCTCATGGCCTTCATCGTGCCGAAGTTTCAGGCAATCTTTAATGACATGCTCAACGGGCGTCCGCTGCCGCCCATCACGCGCTGGGTCATCGCGGTCAGCGAAACGATTCAGACGATGTTCGTCCCGCCGCAACTGTGGTTCACGATCGGCGGCACGGTCGTCATCGTCGTGGGCTACAAGCTGATCAGCGGCAGCGTCGGCGGACGTCGGTTCCTTGATCGCGTCACGCTCGCCACGCCTCTCTTCGGCGACCTGCTGCGCAAAAGCGCCATCTCGCGTTTCAGCCGCACCCTCGGCACACTCGTCACCTCCGGCGTGCCCATCCTCCAGGCGCTGAACATCACGCGCGACACCGCGGGCAACATGGTCATCGCCGAGGCGGTGTCCAAGGTGCATGACGCGGTCAAAGAGGGCGAATCCATCGTCCAGCCGCTCGAAGCCAGCGGAGTCTTTCCGCCGATGGTGATTTCGATGGTCGATGTCGGCGAGGAAACGGGCCAGCTCCCCGAGATGCTTTTGAAAATCGCCGAGGTCTATGATGACGAAGTCGATAACGCCGTCGAGGGTCTGACCTCGCTGCTCGAACCGATCATGATCGTCATCCTCGCGCTCATCGTCGGCACCATCGTCATCGCGCTCTTCATGCCGCTGATCGACATCATCAAATCGATGGGCGGACAAAACCAATAGGAGGACTTTTCCTAGCGGATCACCAGCCACCGGCTACCTTCCCGCATGCCTGCTCCCACCCACCGCCTCCGGGCTTTCACCCTCATCGAAATGCTCGTGGTCATGGCCGTCATCGCCATCCTTGTGGCGATCCTTCTGAACCTCAACGGCCTCGTGCAAAGCAATGCCGCCCGGACCCGCGCGCGCGGCGAGATTCAAGCCCTGGAGTCGGGCTGCAAGAGCTACCAGGCCGACAATGGCTCGTATCCGCAGGATACAAAGACCGACGCCCTCGATCCGCGGGCGAATGGCGATCCAAACAGCCAGGCTTACAAAGACGCGAGCCTGTATCTCTACAAGCAACTGAGCGGAGACCTGAACGCCGACGGCCGGAACGACCCCAACGCCAATCCCCCTGAGCCCAAGAGCTACCTTTCGGATTTCTTCACCCCGAACCGGCTCGGAACCGATTCGACCAAGGCTGTGGGAACACCCGGTTACGTGACTAGCCTCAAAGATCCCTACGGCAATTGCTACGGCTACTCGACCAAGGGCGCGGCCGCCGAGCAGAAGTATCGCACGGACGTCGCCACGAATCCGGCGACTGCGAAGCGCGCGACTCCCCCGGAAGGATACAATCCCACCGGCGACCTGTGGTCCACGGGCGGCAAAGCGACGGCTCCGACGCCTGGAGTGACAGGCGATGTGACTAACGTGTGGGTCAAGAACTGGTAGCGCAAACCCGAAGGGCTTCCGCTTCCCGATGATGTTTTCCAACCGCCGCGTTGCCCGCGCGGCGGTTTTGTTTCTGGCCGTCAGCGCGGGATTTTCCAACCGCCTCTCCGCCGCCGAAAGCACACCGCTCCGCCCGTGGACGGACTACCGCACGATCATGTGGATCGGCGATTCGGCTTACAAGAAACCGGACAAGCTCCCGCTCTTTTTCCAGCGCCTGCGCGAGATGGGGATCAACACCGCGATGGTGCATCACGACGCGCCGTCGAAAGCGCTGCTCGAGGCGAAGATGCCCTACTACGTCGAGAACATAGTCAACAAAGGACTGTGCCTGAAATGGAACTCGCGCGTCAGCGATTGGGACAAAATGGTGACGGCATGGAAGACGCCGCGCGACGAAGCTGGGCTCGTCCGCGAACACAGCCTCGACGACCCGCAGTGGCGCGCATGGGCTCGCGGCGAAATGCAGCGCCTCGTCAAACTCAACGCGCCGCACCAGCCGCTCGCCTACGACATCCGCGACGAACTCTCGACCACGATGTCGGCGAACCCTTTCGACTACGACTTCTCGCCCGCCGCACTCGCCGGTTTCCGCGTGTGGTTGAAGGCGCAATACCGCGACCTCGCCGCGCTCAACGCCGAATGGGAAACGAACTTCGCGACTTGGGATGACGTGAAACCTTTCACCACCGACCAGATCAAAAACCGCATGGCCAGCGGCGACGCCATCCCGCGCGGCCAGCCCGACTGGCAGGCGGTGCAGCGGCTGAAATTCGACCCCGCCGAAGCGCGGAAAAAACCGACCGCGTGGAATCTTGCGCCGTGGTGCGACCAACGCAGCTACATGGATTCTTCGCTCGCCGCCGCGCTCAGCGACATCCGCGGAGCCGCACGGGAGCTTGATCCGCGGACGCCCGTCGGCATCGAGGGCACGCAGGCGCCGTCCGCATTCGGCGGCTACGATCTGTGTCATGACGATTCCTTTTTTCCCCAGCTGGCCGAATTAAGCCGCCGGATATTCCCTATTTTTGATCAAGCAGTTTTTGCGCCAGCACACGCATACGGTCGGACA
>JANXSB010000351.1 GCA_025352865.1 Chthoniobacter sp.
CGACTGCCTCCACATCATCCGCACCCTCAGCAACATCGAAATCCCCGAGCGCAAACTCACCACCAGCCTCCTCTTTGGCGAAGCCCGCCTCGCCCAGCGCCTCGAGCACCCCAGCTACGAATCCCTCCGCAACCGCATCTACCTCCGCGCCCGCCTCCAGCCCCTCCGCCCCGACGAGACGGCGCAGTATGTGAAATTCCGTCTCCTCGTCGCCGGCCGCATGGCCGCACTCTTCACCCCCGATGCCCTCGACGCCCTCCACACCCATTCCGCCGGCATTTGCCGCAGCCTCAATAAACTCGCCATGCTCAGCCTCATCGAAGGCGGCACCCACCACCGGCCCCTCATCGACCCCGCCACCGTCACCACCGCCGCCGCGCGGATGTAGCCCCCATGCGGCCCCGCAGCAAGACCGACCTCCGCCGCCCCCGTCCCTTCGGGCACCCCGCGCCGCCCGTCCCGCGCACCGGCACCGGCGCGGCGGAGGAGGCCTGGCTATTTGGCGAAAGCCCGCGCGCCATCCCCGCTCCGTCACCGCCCCACCGGGAAGGAAAAAACCGGGGCGATCAGCTAGGCGATGCCGCCTGAGAGGGTGGACCGGAACGCAGCGCCGGAGGCACGCCATGTCTATAGATGGGCGTCAAAAAGCGGCCTGGCTCCGTAGGAGCGGCACGTCCCGACGGGGAAGTATCGTCTTTAATACCGCTCCTCTGGAACTGCGTCGAAACCCGTTGTGGGTGGCGGGAGTTGGCGTAGTCTCTGCGCCCTTTTTCCAAACATGCACCAACCTTTGCCGGGACAACGATGGGTCAGCGACAGCGAGCCGGAGCTGGGGCTCGGGATCATTCTCGAAGCGGGGTTCGGGCGCGTGGAGGTGCTCTTTCCGGCGGCGAGTGAGCGGCGGCAGTATGCGCTGAAAAGCGCGCCGCTGCGGCGGGTGGAGTTCAAGGTGGGCGACCGAATCAAGCTGCACGACGGGCGGCAGGTGATGGTCGAAACGGTGGAGCCGCGAGCCGGGATGCTGATCTATGGCGGAGGCGGCGCGGAGATCACGGAGGCGGAGCTTTCGGACAAGATCAGCTTTTCCAAACCGGAGGATCGGCTGCTCGGCGGGCAGGTGGATGAGCTGCAGGATTTCGATCTGCGCGTGGAAGCGCTGGAGCGGCGGTGCGCGGCGCGGAAGTCGGCGGTGCGCGGGTTTGTCGGCGGTCGCGTGTCGTTGATTCCGCATCAGATGTTCATCGCGGGCGAGGTCACGAGCCGACTCGCGCCGCGAGTGCTACTGGCGGATGAAGTGGGGCTGGGGAAGACAATCGAGGCGGGCCTGATTTTGCATCGGCTGCATCTCACGGGGCGGGCGGAACGGGTGCTGATTCTGGTGCCGGAGCCACTCATCCATCAGTGGTTCGTGGAGCTGCTGCGGCGGTTCAATCTGCTCTTCAGCATCTTTGACGAGGAGCGGTGCGCGGCGATCGAGAAACTGGACGCGGACGAGAATCCGTTCCTCGACAGCCAGCTCGTGATTTGCAGCGTGGGGCTGCTCGCGCAGGACGAAAGGCGGGCGGCGCAAGTGCTCGCGGCGGGTTGGGATTTGCTGGTCGTCGATGAGGCGCACCACCTCGAATGGAGCGCCGCGAAACCGAGCGCGCAGTATCAGCTCGTGGCCGCGCTGGCGGCGGCGACGCCCGGCCTTCTGCTGCTCACAGCCACGCCGCAGCAGCTCGGCGTGGAGGGGCACTTCGCGCGGCTGCGCTTGCTCGATCCCGACCGCTATGCAGACCTCGCGGAGTTTCTCGCGGAGGCGGAGCATTACGAGGAGGTGGCGCGCGCGGTGGATCGGCTGCTCGCGGAAAAGCCGCTGACGAAAAAAGAGTCCGACCTTTTCGCGGCGAAATCCCCGCGCATCCGCGCGCGGTGCGACGCGCTGGATGCGGGCGATGCCGGCGCGCGCGAGTTGCTCGTCGCCGACCTGCTCGACGCGTTCGGCACTGGCCGCGTGATGTTTCGCAATACGCGCGCGGCGCTCTCGGGTTTTCCGCAGCGTGCGGCGCGGCTCGTGCCGCTGCGCGGCACGGACGAAGGCGACGTGAAGACGAAGTGGCTGGTCGAGCTGTTGAAAGAATTGGGCGAGGAAAAAGTCCTGCTCATTTGCAAAACGCGGGCGTTCGCGGAGCAAGTCAGCACGGGCCTCCAGCGGCAGATCAACGTGAAGTGCGCGGTCTTTCACGAGGGGCTGACGCTGCTCCAGCGGGATCGCAATGCGGCGTATTTTTCCGAGGCGGACGGGGCGCGCATTCTCGTCTGCTCGGAGATCGGGAGCGAAGGGCGGAATTTCCAATTCGCGCATCATCTCGTGC
This sequence comes from Chthoniobacter sp., assembly GCA_025352865.1. Taxonomy (GTDB): domain Bacteria; phylum Verrucomicrobiota; class Verrucomicrobiia; order Chthoniobacterales; family Chthoniobacteraceae; genus Chthoniobacter. The sequence goes on from JANXSB010000351.1 coordinate 2,358, forward strand.
TTTTCGATCTGCCGGAAAATCCGGAACTCGTGGAGCAGCGCATCGGGCGGCTCGACCGGATCGGGCAGACGGAGCTGATCAAAATCCACGTCCCGTTTCTCACCGGCACCACCGGGGAAGTGCTGGCACGCTGGTATCACGAAGGACTCGACGCCTTTGAGCACAACTTGCACGGCGCTGCCGAAATCGTCCGCACGCTCGGTGCGGAGCTGTCGGCGCTCGTGGAAACATTCGACGCGTGCAAGCTCAACGCCTTTCTCAAAACGACCAAAGACTGCCGCGCGAGTGTCGTGAAGAAACTCGAGCGCGGGCACGACCGGCTGCTCGAGCTGAACTCCTGCCGCGTGGAGCGCGCCGCCGCGATCATCGATGGCATCCGCACGCTCGACGGCGACGCCGCGCTGGAGCCGTTTGCGCTTCGGCTTTTCGAGGCGCTCGGCGTCCACATCGAGGATCTCGCCCCGCGCACCTACCTCTTCCGCCCCGACGCGCTCAAGACCGACGCACTGCCCTCGCTCTCCGCCGAAGGCCAGTCCATGACCTTCGACCGCACCCGCGCGCTGAGCCGCGAAGACCTCGGCTTTCTCACCTGGGATCACCCGCTCATCCGCGGCGCACTCGACGGCCTGCTCGGCAGCGAATCAGGCAACTCCGCCTTCGCCGTCTGGCGCGACGGCGGGCGCGAGACGATCCTCCTCGAAGCCTGCTTCATCGCCGAATGCGCCGCGCCCACCGCGCTCCACGTCGATCGCTTTCTGCCCATGACACCGATCCGCGTCGTCGTGGATCACGCCCTCGCCGACCTCAGCGCCGACGCCGAACTGGCCGCCGCGCATTTGGAAAAGGGCGACGTCTTCCGCCTCCTCGACCGCGCCGCGGTGAAAAAGAAACTCCTCCCCGCGATGCTCGAAAAAACCCGCACCCTCGCCGACGAACGCCTCGCCGCGCTCGTGCAAACCGCGACCACCGCGATGACCGCGCAGTTCACCCACGAACTCCAGCGCCTCCGTGACCTCGCCGAAATCAACGACCACGTCCGCCCCGCCGAAATCGCCGCCACCGGGCAGCAGCAGACCGACCTCACCACCGCCCTCGCCGCCGCACACCTCCGCCTCGATGCCGTGCGGCTGATCCTGCGAATGCCGTGAGCCGCGCGGCGCGGCCTAGCAATCGACGGCGAGCAGAATCGGCACCGCCGCCAGCAGGCTCGCGGCG
>JANXSB010000372.1 GCA_025352865.1 Chthoniobacter sp.
ATGCGGAAAACCTCGCCGAATACATCACCGGCCTTGAAATCAAGGAACTCGCCGCCGACATCACCGCCTTCGTCAAAGGCCGCAAGCTCGACGACGACGGCAACGTGCTCCTCCGCTTCAAAGGCGGCGCGAAAGGCGTCCTCCACGCCAGCCAGATTTCCGTCGGCGAGGAGAATAACCTCAGCATCCGCGTCTATGGCGAAAAGGGCGGCCTCGAATGGCACCAGCGCGAACCCAACACCCTGCTCCTCAAATGGGCCGACCAGCCCATGCAGGTCTATCGCACCGCCAACGGCTACCTCGGTGCCGCCGCCCTCGCCGCCGGCCGCACCCCGCCCGCGCACCCCGAGGGCTACCTCGAAGCCTTCGCCAACACCTACAAAAACTTCGCCGCCACCATCCGCGCCCGCCTGGAAAAGCGGAAGCCCACCGCCATCGAAAGCGACTACCCGAAAATCACCGACGGCATCCGCGGCATGGCGTTTATCGAAGCGGTCGTGGCATCGAGTAAAGCGAACGCGGCTTGGACGAAGCTGGACGTTTAGCCGGGGCAGGACCCAACCGTCGGGCGGAAGTTGGACGCAGGTTTCAGATATCAGAGGGCGTACCGGAACTCAGCGCCGTAGGCGCGTCATGTCTATAGATGGGCGGCAAAACAGGCGCGACAGCTCCGTAGGAGCGGCACGTCCAGCGAGGATGATCCTTCATGCCGCTCCGCTGGAGCTGGGTCGCTTTGAATATGTGGATGCTATCGACATGCCGCGCCTCTGGCGCTCCGCTGCCCACTTCCGGTACACTCTCTCAGTTCTCGGGGGTTTTGGTTTTCAATCTTCCCTCGGTGGCGACCGGACTGGCCTCCCGAAACTGCTCCGCCACGTAGATCACATGCGCGTCCCGCTTCGCCCTCTCGTGGGCTTTGCAGGGGATGCCCTCGGCTTTGAAACCGGCGCGGGCGAGTTTGTGGATGAAGCCGGGCTCTTCGCACGCCGACCAGAACGCAACCTTTCCGCGAGGCCGCAGGGCGCGTGCGATGAGGTCGAAGCCGTGGCGGTCGTAGAGGCGCGAGTTTTGCGCCTGGACGAAGGAGGTGGGGCCGTTGTCCACGTCGAGGAGGATGGCGTCGTAGTAGGGTTTGGGGGCGCGGCGGATGACTTCGAAGACATCGCGCACGAGGACTTCGACGCGCGGGTCGTCGAGCAGCGCGCCGTTGACCGCGCCGAGGAATTCGCGGTTCCACGCGACGACTTCGGGGAGGAGTTCCGCGACCTGCACGGTCGCGCCGGGGCCGACGAGTTCCAGCACGCGCCGGAGGCTGTAGCCCAGGCCCAGTCCGCCGATGAGCACGCGCGAGCCGGCGTGGCCGCGCAGGCGCTGGCAGGGCAGTTGCGCGAGCAGCAACTCGGAGGTCGTGGACGTGGTGCTCATAAGCTGACGCCCGTTGAGTTTCAAAAAAAACTCGCCGTCATGTTCGTGCAGCGTGAACTGCGATCCGTCCGGGGTGCGCGTCTGCGCGAGGTTGCGAAAGGGTTTCATGCCCGCGCGGCGGGCTTGTAAACGAAGGATGTTACGAGGCCGACGAGGATGCCCTGAAGCACGCCGGCGACGAACCATTTCCACACGATCTCCAAGGTGAACGGAGCGACGGCGTACATGATGAGGGTCTGGGCCTGGGCGAAAAGTGCCATGCACAGGCCGTAGATGACGGCGCAGCGCGAGCAGCCCTGCGAGGCAAAGCCTTTGGCCCAGATGAGGACGAAGGTGGTGGAGATGAGGAGGTAGCTGGCGAACATCCAGCCCATGTGCGCGCCCATCTCGGCCTCGGGGCGCCAGAGGCTGGCGGTGGCGCGATAGACGGGCATCATCCAGACGCCGTGGATGAGGAAGTCCGTGAGGAAGATGGTGGCGAAGGCGGCGAGGATGGCGAGGAGGAGGCGTTTGATATTCATGGGTGCGGGAGGGTTAGAATGAAGCGCGGCGGGTGTCGAGCGTGGGCGAGAAAAGGGCGACGCCCTTGCGAGCGTCGCCCTTGGAGTGATGCGGCGCAGGTGCGCCGCGGATCAAGCGCCAGCCTTATTCGGCGGGCTTGTCGGTCTTTTTCGCGCGCGGCTTTTTCGCGGGCTTGGCTTCGCCTTCGGCGGCGGGCTCGGCTTTTTTCGCGG
>JANXSB010000373.1 GCA_025352865.1 Chthoniobacter sp.
GTATCGATTTAAATCAATTTGAACCCAACGAGCGGCTTGTGGTAGAACTATTATTAGAAAAGAAAGCACCGATGGCGATTGATGAGCTTACTATTAAATCTTCTCTATCACCTAGTCTGCTGGCCTCACTCCTACTCGGGACGGCGAGGGACTGCTTTTCCACCGGCGCATTCGTGCGGTCGAGGATGCTGCGGATGGTCGAGCCGTCTTTTGTCGTGAATGGTCTTTGGTCAGCGAGATTCAGCACGGTCATGCGGGCGATGCTGCGCACGCGGGCTGTATCGCGCAAGACCGCCGCTTGCATCCCGCCGCGCGCGTCCGCATCCTCCCGCGCATGAATTTTTTCCACGGTTGCACGGCCCTCATCACCGGCGCGTCCTCGGGCATCGGCGAGGAGTTTGCGCGCCAGCTCGCGCCGCATGCGCGCTCGCTCATCCTCGTGGCGCGTCGGAAGGACCGGCTGGAGACGCTCAGGCACGAGCTCGACCGCCCCGGCCTCACGATCCACTGCCACACCGCGGACCTCGCCGACGAAGTGCAGATCGAGGCGCTGCTCGCATCGCTCGCGGCGAGCGGTGAGCGCGTGAGCCTGCTCATCAATAACGCGGGCCTCGGCGACCACGGATTTTTCGAGGAAAGCGACTGGTCGCGCGTGAGTGCGATGCTCGATGTGAACGTCAAGGCGCTCACCCGGCTGACCCACGCGCTGCTCCCCGATCTCGTGCGCGCGGGCCGCGGCGCGATCCTCAATGTGAGCAGCATCGCGAGCCTGCTGCCGCTGCCGAAGATGGCGGTGTATGCGGCCACGAAGGCTTATGTGACCAGCTTCTCCGAGGCATTGCGCGCGGAGCTGCGCGGCACCGGCGTGTCCGTCACGGCGCTGTGTCCGGGGCCGGTGAGCACGGAGTTTGGCCGCATCGCTGACCGCCCGGACGGAGGCGATCCGATGCCTGCGCCGGAGATTTTCAAAGTGCCCGTGGAGGACGTGGCCGCCGCCGGACTCGCGGCTGTGGAGCGCGACCGCGCGCGCGTGATTCCGGGCTGGTTCATCTGCGTGGCGATGACGCTCGCCTCGCTCGTGCCGATCTTCGTGCTCCGGCTTTTCCTCGCGCAGCGGCGGTCGGACGAAAGGTAACAGCGCCGCAGTTGTCGGCGCGGCGCATTTGCTCTATCACCCTCGGCCATGCTCGCACTGACCATCTACTACTACTTTATTTTCGGCGGACTCACGATCCTCGGAGGCGTCATGGGTTTTGTGAAAGCGCAGAGCAAGGCGTCGCTCATCGCGGGCGGCGTGTCGGGCGCGCTGATCCTCGCGGCGGCATGGATGGTAATGAGCGGGCGCGTGCAGAACGGGCTGATTCTCGGGCTGGTCGTTTCGTCGCTGCTCGAAGTGCGTTTTTTTCCCGCGTTTGTGAAAACGAAAAAGATCATGCCCGCGGGGATGATGACGGGCTTGAGCATGCTGGGCACGGTGCTCTCGGTGCTGGCTCTGGTCTTCAACCGCTGAGCGCGCGGACGAGCCGATGTCTGACCGGATCGTTTTCGCGCTGCTCGCGCTGCTCGTGCTCACGGGTTGTCCGCGCCCGCCGGCACCTGCACCGGCGACGCCGACGCCGATGCCCGTCACGCCGGTGCCAAACACGCCCGTGCCGCCGCCGCCGGTCACCCCGCCGCCCACGCCCTACGTGCCGAACAAGCGCCTCGAGGTCGGGAAAATTTTCAACGGAATGCAGATCCGCGTGCATCTGGATACGGACTACGGCACCACGGCGACGCGCGACCGTGGCGAACTGGAGAGTTACGCCGTCGACCTCACGGTGAAAGTGAAAGTGCCCAAGCCGCATCGCGATCTCGACGAAATCAAACGTCTCAACGACGCGCTGCCGGAGGTGCTCCCCGCGCTCCCGGCGCTGCTCGAAAGCGCGAAGGTCTCGCCCGTTTTCGACGACCTCTACCGACTGAAAGTTGCCGCGCTGAAAGCCAGTCTGATGCGGCTCGACAACCTGCTTTCGCGCCACAATTTCTACGACTGCGAGACGCTGCTCGAACTCCAGGACCCGAAGACGAAACGCCGCGCGCTTTTCATCCAGGCCGACATGGACAGCGACACCGACGGCTCCGACAGCGACCGCGTGCCCGAGGTGGACGGCGCGTCCTCGACCTTCCAGCCCTCGACGAGCTACCGCTGGGCGAAGAAGACCGCGGTGCAGAATTCGCTCATCCCGCCGCGCGAGGCGAAGATCAAGCAATGGGAGGCGGAGCTGGCGGCGAACGGCGTGGGCGCGGCACGGAAGGAGGAACTGCGCGAGGCCATCTCGCGGGCGCAGCGGGAGATCGGCGACATGAAGACGTTCAGTTTTCTCGTCGCGAATGCGGATCCGTACATCGTTTTGCCGGGCGCGATGTTTTCCAAAAACCGCGGCGGTGCGTTCAAGCCGGCGGTTGGGGATTACTGCGTGGTCATTTACGGCAAGACGCTCTACCCGGCGATCGTCGGCGATGTCGGGCCGATGAATCTGATCGGCGAGGCGTCGCTGCGGATCGGCAAGGAGATCAACCCGAAAGCCAACGGCGAAAACCGCGCGATGAACGATCTCAAGGTGACGTATCTCGTCTTCCCCGGCACCGCCGAGAAAGCCGACACGCCCGACCTCGCGAAGTGGCGGACGAAGTGCGAAAAATATCTCGGCGAAATTGGTGGGTACGGCGGGGAGTTGTTTGCGTGGGAGGACCTCACGAAACCGAAAACACCGCCGGCAACTCCGGCTCCTGCCCCGGCTACGCCGATGCCGTCAACACCTGCGCCCGCGACGCCCGCTGCGAAAACTCCCGCGCCAGCCACACCGGTGCCCGCAGCAACAACGCCACCCGCGACGCCCGCGCCAGCGACGCCGAGTCCGGCGGCAACGCCAGCGCCGAAGCCGGAGTGACGCGCCGCATCGGCGCGGAGCGCGTGAAAAACTGTCATCCTGAGCGGAGCTTCGGCTTTGCGAAGCGCAGTCGAAGGACCTCTCACTATTTCTTCGTGGCGCAGGCAGCGGGTATATGCAGCGACGCACTTCGTCCACCACCTTTCCCGCAGAAATAGTGAGAGGTCCTTCGACTCCGTTCCGTTCGCAAAGCCGACCGGAACTCCGCTCAGGATGACAGTTTTTCGTGCGCTCCGCGAAGTGCGAAGCGTGCCTACTTTCCCGGCGCCTTCTTTTCGTAGATCGCAATCGTCGTGATGAAATCCACCGCGCGCTGGAGCACGGTGTCGCGGAGCGGGGCCTTCGGCTTTTCGCCTTTGGTCTTTTGCGCGGCTTGGATGGCGTCGAGTTCGGGGTTGTTGCCGGCGACGAGCGCGGCCTCGTTCATGCGCGGGCGCTCGCTCTCGAAGACAAATTCGCCGACGCCTTTTTCGAGTTCCCGTTTCAGCACTTCGTTCGTCGTCTCCTGCGGGACATCGACGGCGAGGTCGGGTTTCACGCCACCGGGAAAGACGGCGACATTGTCCGGCAGCGCGACTTCGGCGACGGCCACGCGCAGGAGCATTCCGCCAGGCAGCGGCAGCTCGGCAAACTCGACGGCTTCGCCTTTCGTCTGCTGCCCGATGACCATGGCGCGGACGTGTGTGCGGAGGACGGCGGCGATGATCTCGGCGTTGCCCGCGGTGTCGCGATCGGTGAGCACGACGACGATGCCGTGGAATTTCGGGTCGTCTTTCGAGGTGAGGATTTGCTCCTGCTTGAGGTTCGGTTTTTTGACCGAGAAGAGGACTTTGCCTTTCGGCGAAAAGCGGCGGCAGACCTCGGCGGTCTGCTCGAATTCGCTGCTCGCGGGCGTGGCGCGGAGATCGAGGATGAGGGAGCCGAGCTTTTTGTCGGCAAAGTTTTGCAGCGCGGCGTCGAGTTCGCCGACGTTGCCGGGCGTGGTCGCGCCGAGCCGCGCGTAGCCGATGCGTCCGTCGATGACCTCCGCGCGAAACGGGCTGACCTGGCTGGCACCTGCCGCGGGAGCTTCTGAAATGGAGGCTCCGGGGGCGATGCGGTCGATGATGCCTTGTACGGTGGCGCGCTTGAGTTCGTCGTCGGCGAGCGCGTCGGGGCTGATGTAGTTGTCCTTGAGGAGCGAGATGATCTGGTCGAGTTCGGCGTCGGTGAGGGAATCGACGGCGGCGCGTGTGGTGAAAGGTTCGCCGGGTTTGCGCGGTTTGGGTGCGGGCTTGGGCGCGGGTGACGCAGGCGGTTTTTCCGCGTCGGGCTGCTTCTCGGGAGCCGCGGGTTTTTCGGATGCGTCCGGTTTTTTTTCCGGCTCGGGCGCTTGCGGGCGGACGAGGGGAGATGAGGCGAGGAGCAGCGCGACGAGCGCGGGTGCCACAGGGAATTTCATAAAGTGCGGCGAAGCTAGGCGCTCAGTCCTTTGACTGCAATATCGCGCCGGAATTGCCGGCCCTCGAAAGCGATTTCCTCGACGGCGGCGTAGGCTTTTTCGCGCGCCGCCGCAAGGTCGCCCGCGAGCGCGGTGACGCCGAGCACGCGCCCGCCGCTGCCGAGGACGAGGATTTTCATTGGGCGGGGACGTTAGGAAAGCGGGGCGCGAGAGGCAATGGGGCGTTCTTTTTTACCGCAGAGGCGCAGAGGACGCTGAGATTCGCAGAGGCTGAAAATGAAAAAACTCTGCGCCCCTCTGCGCCTCTGCGGCTAAGTCCGTACGGAGAAATGATTCAGCGCGTCGGTGGTGCGGCCGTCTTTTTTCCAACGGAGAAAATTTGTAACAGCGATGGTGACAAATCGCTTCGCGTCGGCGACGGCTTCGCGGAGCGGGAGGCCTTTGCCGAGGCCGGCGGCGATGGCGGCGGAGTAGGTGCAGCCGGTGCCGTGGGTGGAGACGCCGGGGACAAAGGGCGCGCTGAATTCCACGATCTCGCCGGCGGCGAAAAGCAGGTCGGTGGCGACTGCGCCGCGCAGGTGTCCGCCTTTCAAAAGAAACGGGACACCGTGGAGTGAGGTGAGTTCGGTGCCGGCGCGGTGCATTTCATCGAGGCTGGTGACGGGGCGTCCGAGGAGGGTGCGGGTCTCGTCGAGATTCGGGGTGATGAGGGTGGCGAGTGGGAAGAGGCGTTCGCGGTAGAGGGCGATGGCGTCGGCCTGGAGCAGCGGGTCGCCGCTGGTGGCGACCATGACGGGATCGACGACGAGGGGGAGTTTGCATGGCGCGAGAATATCCGCGACGGCGGTGATGATTTCGCGGGAGTAGAGCAGGCCGGTTTTGATGGCGGCGACGGGGAAGGTTTCGAGGCAGAGGCGGATTTGCTCGGCGACGATGCGGGGCTCGATGGATTGGATGGTACTGACTTTTCCCGGCACCTCGGCGACGACGCAGGTGATGGCGGTGAGGCCGTACACGCCGAGCGCGCTCATGGTTTTGAGATCGGCCTGTGCGCCCGCGCCGGCGCTGTTGTCGGAGCCGGCGATGGTGAGGACGGGGGGCATAATTATGATTTCAGATTTCAGATTTCAGATTGAAGGTGGGCACGACGTTTCCAAAGAAATTTGCAATTAGAAATCCCGATGTCCGCTTTTACTGAACTCGCCGGTCTCCGCGTCACGGTCGATCGTGTCGAGCACATGCCGCATCTCGATGCTCCGCCGGAGCGGCCGCATCCGTTTGTTTATTTCCTGACGATTCACAATGACTCGGACGTGACGGTGACGATCAAGGGACGCAAATGGGTGGTGACGGATGCGGAGGGGCAGAGCGTGGTGGTGGAGGGCGACGGGGTGGTGGGGGAGTTTCCGCGGCTCGATCCGGGCGAGGATTTTTCGTATCACAGCTATCACACGATCGGCTCGGATAGCGCGGCGGAGGGCGCGCTGTTTGGGGTGACGGCGGCGGGGGATTTCGTGCTGACGCGGATTCCGCGTTTTGAAATGCGCGCGCCGCGCGTGTGAAAAAGCAGCGTCATCCTGAGCGGAGCGGAGGCTTTGCGGAGCGCAGTCGAAGGATCTCTAACTATTGCTTCGGGAAAGGCGGCGGTGAGATGTGCGCCGCTTCGCCAACCGCCTTCGCTCCGAGGAAAAAGTGAGAGGTTCTTCGACTCCGTTCCACTCGCAAAGCCGAGTGGAACTGCGCTCAGAATGACGGCGGTTTTTTTCAGTGCGCGGGTGCGCTGCTTTCGGTGAGGACGGCATCGACGCGCTGGTCGTGCGGTTCGCAGGGGATGTCGGGGACGATTTGCAGATCGAAGCAGACGCCGAGGGCGATGGCGTGCGGACGGTGCAGCGCGAGGATGCGATCGTAGTAGCCGCCGCCGCGACCGAGGCGGTGGCCATCGCGCGTGAAGGCGAGGCCGGGGACGAGGATGAGGGCAATCTCGGAGGGCTCGATGATCTGCTGGCCGGCGGTGGGTTCGCGGACGTTGGGATTCCACGCGGCGGGCGCGAGTTCCTCGACATGGCGGACGGCGACGAATTCGAGATCGGAACCGATGACGCGCGGGTAGCAGAACCGGTGTCCGCCTTTCTCCCACAGCGGCTCGATGTCGGGCTCGCTCGGGAGCGGGGCGAAAAGGGCGATGTTTTCCGCCTGCTGAAATGCCGTGTGCGCGGCGACGGCGGTGGTGATGGCGCGGGATTTTTCCGCGCGCGAATCGCCGAGGGTTTTGAGGCGCATGCGCAGGTCTCTGCGGAGGTCGGCTTTGGTCACGGGACAATCTACACGCGGCGTGTGGCGCGCTGGCAAGCGTACGAAAACTTTGCGCGGGGCGCGGCGCTCTCTACACTTCTGCGCCGTGCCCAATCCGTTTCCCAACCGCCAGCCGAAGGCGGAGATTCAAAAGTCCGCGAAAGCCAAGGGAGCCAGGCTGGAGGTGGGCGCGCGGAAGATCGGGCTGAGGCCGAAGAACGGGTGGCAGAAGCGGAATTTTCTGACCGAAGTGCTCATCCCTTCGATGTTCGAGCCGCGCTCCGGCGGGCACGCGCCGCCGAATTTTCCCGAGCTGAAGGAGGGCGAAATCGGCATCACCTGGATCGGGCATGCGTCGTTTCTGATCCAGACGCGCGAGCAGAATCTACTCATCGATCCGAACTGGGCGAAGTGGCTGAAGGTCTTCAAGCGGATGAAGCATCCGGGGCTGCACCTCGACGATCTGCCGGCGATCGACCTCGTGCTCGTCACGCACGCGCACTTCGATCACCTCGACCGCAAGACGTTGCGCGGCGTGGCGGCGGATCAGCCGATTGTGGTGCCGTTCGAGGTCGGCAATCTCGTGCATGACCTCGGTTTTCGCAGCGTGCATGAGCTGCATTATTGGGAGAGCTACGAGTGTGGGCCGGCGAAGATCACGCTCACGCCGGCGCATCATTGGGGTGCGCGGGTGCTGCACGATTCGCATCGCGGGTTTGGCGGGTTTGTCATCGAGGTTGGCGGGCGGACGATCTACCACTGCGGCGACACGGCGTATTTCGATGGCTTCCGCGAGATCGGTGAAAGGCACGCCATCGACGTGGCGCTGCTGCCCATCGGGGCTTACGACCCGCCGAGTGGGCGCGAGGTCCACATGACGCCCGAGGAGGCGCTGCAGGCCTTCGTGGAACTCGGCGCGCGGCGCATGGTGCCGATGCACTACGGCACTTTCCGCCTCAGCTACGAACCGCTGCACGAGCCGCCCGAGCGCCTGCTCACCTGCGCCCGCGAGCAGGGGCTGGCGGAGCGGATCACGATGATGACCGAAGGCGAGCCGATGGTGTTTTGAAAAAAAGAGGCGCTGATCTTTCGACCAGCGCCTCTCGGAAAAACCCGGCGGACAATTATTTCGCGAGCACCGCGTTCCACTTGTCGAGGTTCGCCTTTTGCGCGGCGAAGAGTTCGTCGGTGGAATCGAGGATGTCGATCGTCTTGATCGCGTCGCCCGCCGCGATGGTGTCCACGACGTTCTGGCCCTTGGTCACTTCGCCAAAGACGGCGTGTTTGCCATCGAGCCAGGAGCAGGGGACGTGGGTGACGAAGAACTGGCTGCCATTGGTGCCGGGGCCGGCATTGGCCATTGAGAAAAGGCCGGGCTTGGTGTGCTTGAGCGCGGGATGGATTTCGTCGCCAAACTTGTACCCTGGCCCGCCGGAGCCGGTGCCCGTGGGGTCGCCGCCCTGGATCATGAAGTCCTTGATGACGCGGTGAAACTTCACGCCGTTGTAGAAACCGCGCGTGGCGAGGTTCAGGAAATTGGCGGCGGTCATCGGGACTTTCGAGGCGAAGAGGGTGCCTTCGATGTCGCCGCGGGACGTGTGGAGGATGATGCGGATGTCGTTCATAGAGGCGCGGAGTATCGGGAGCGAAAGCGGGTTGGCAAATGGTTTTCGGCAGCACGCGGGACTTCGCCATTTTGTGACAATCGCGGGAGGATTGGGCGTTGAGTTGGCGGCGCGGATGTGCGTTAGAATGCGGCGTGTGCATCGCCCCAGCCAATCTTCGTGTCGGCCGCCGCCGGTCGGGCGCTGGCTTCACGCTCATCGAACTGCTGGTCGTCATCATCATCATCGCGATTCTGGCGGCGCTGGTCATGCCGGCGTTTGCCTCGGCGAAGCGCAAGGGGCAGCAGACCGCCTCGATCAACAACCTGCGCCAATGGGGTGCGTCGCTGGCCGCGTCGCTCGCGGACAATAACAACGTCTTCCCCGCGGACGGTCAGGACTCCGGGGCCAAAGTCCACATCGACCAGGCCGAGGCGTGGTTCAACCGGCTGCCGCCTTATCTCGGCGAGAAGGCGCTCGCGGAGCGCAAGTCCGATTCACCCATGGCGGGACAGACGTCCGTCTGGATCAACCCGGCCGTGCCGACGAGCGTGAACGCGGGCATCACGCCGGGGCAGGACTTCCTCTTCTGCTACGGCATGAACTACTGGCTCTATAGCAAGGACAAGTACGTCAGCATGCCGTCCATCGAGTTTCCGAGCGGCACGGTTTTCATGGCCGAGACGAATGAGATCGGTTATTCGGTGTGCAATCCGAAGTTCATCCGCGCCTATTTTGGCACCGGCGATCCGGTCACGAGCGACGATAATGTAGCCAATTTTCTTTTCTGCGATGGGCATGTCCGCTCGATGACGCGCAAGGAATTCAAAATCCCCGCAGCCACGGATAACAATCCGCTCAACAGCGCCTATACCTACGTCCCGTACACCGACATGAAGCTGCAGTGAGCGGTGGAAAAGCCGGCCCTTTGAGGGGCCAATGGGCAGACGGTGGCAACGAATCGGGTTTTACTCCAAGGGCTACGGCAAGCTGCATAATCTCACCATGCTTCCAGCAAATCACCACAGTCTTCCCGCCGAATTCCTTCGTTAGTAGAGTATGAGCGAGATCATCATACTTTTTTCCGATGAAATCGGTATTGATCGGCCTTTTGAGCGCCTGAGAAAGCGGCGTCAGCGTTAATCTTGGCCGCGCACTGCCATCAGAATCAGCAGCGGCGAACATGGCGTCAACCGTCAGGTGCCTTGAGCCCAATTGGTAGGCGGAGAAAAACGGGACGTATGCCTGGGCATGCTTTTCACCCTCTGGCGAAAGCCCGGTTCCCGTATCTGGCTTTTCAGCATGACGGATGAGGAGGATGGTGGTGCTTTTTGGTGCAGACGAATCTTCAGTGCGGACTATTGGCGCAGCTCGGCTCATTTTGGTGAAGGCGAGCATCGCGAGGGCGGCAGCTAATACAAATTCAATGGTGCCAAAAGATCTGAACGGTTTCATGGGAGGCGTGGAGCGTATTCGGCGACTTACCGTCACCGCTGTAGTTGGGTCATTCGTTGCG
>JANXSB010000381.1 GCA_025352865.1 Chthoniobacter sp.
CTTCTACGATCCGTGGGGCACCCAGTACAACGTGATTATCGACGCGAATTACGATAACGTCATCGATGCCCTACCGTACACGGATTTCGGGGGTATCACGAAAGGCCCGCAGACGGGATGCGTCGCCTTTTCCGTGGGGAAAGATGGGACTCTGGGCACCAACGGGGACAAACTGTATAAACCCGCCGGCGGCACCCCGTCGGACGACATCATTTCCTGGCAGTAAAATTCCGCCGGCCTGCGCGGGTGTAGTTCAATGGTAGAACGGCAGCTTCCCAAGCTGCATACGGGAGTTCGATTCTCCTCACCCGCTCCCCCAGTATCAGATACTTACGGCACAAACTAGGTTCGGGTAAGGCAAAGTAACAACAGAAGTAACAACGAGCTGGACGATTTTAAAGACGTTGGGTGATGCTCGAGGAAGTTCTTTCGAGAGGACGGGCCAAGGCGCGCTCTTTGAGCAACCACGGCTGCGAAAAAAGCCCCGCTATTTCCCCGCTGCAGCCGGCTCCGGCAGTTTCCCCGACTGCCACGCCAAGAAACGCCGCTGCCCCTTTTCCTCGCGCCACACGCCGAGAAAGCTGAGCAGCATTTCCGTCGTGCCCTCCGCCTTCGCCACCTTGATACGGGTGCGGCCCGTCATCAGCGCGAGGCCCGGCGCAGGGAAGGAGAAGTCTCGCTCTGCATATTCCCATGCGACGTATTTGGTGCGGCCGGTCGCGAGGGCGTCGATGTAGGACGCCTTCGTGTCCACGGCCCCGGAGGAATGCGCGTAGCGGAGATCGTCGGAGAAAATCGCGGTGAGTCTTTGGCCGTCCCCGGCCACGGTGGCGGCGACGCGCTCATCGTCAGCGATGCGAAGCGCCACGAGACGCGGTTCATCGGCGGCGCGGAGCGGGACGAGGGCGAGCGCAAGGATCGGGAGGAGGCGGAGCAGGAAGTTTTTCATGGCCGTGACCCTGACGAAATTTGAGACTTGGGCCAAACCATTCAGCGCCACGAAGCTTGCAGATGCGATGGGGCGATGGAGAGGGCACGAAGATCGAGGAATGAAGGGCGACGTGGCTCGACATTGGGCGAGCGACGCGGAATGAACAAACCCGACCACCATGAACGTCAACGGCACCCATTACCGCACCATCTGGCTCCGGGCCGGCGACAGCCGGATCGTCGAGATCATCGATCAGCGAGCCCTGCCCCACCGGTTCGTGATCGAGAAAATCGCGACCAGCGCCGCCATGTCCACCGCGATTTCCGAAATGCACGTCCGCGGTGCCGGCCTTATTGGCGCGGCGGCGGGATACGGCATGTATCTCGCAGCGCTGGAAGCATCCCGCAGCCGCACCCTCGACAAACGCCTTGCCGAATCCGGTGCCCTGCTCAAATCCACGCGCCCGACCGCCGTGAACCTCGCGTGGGCCGTGGACCGCCAGCTCGTAGCCATGGCGCAAGGTTCCACCGGCAAGGAAAAGATCGTGATCGCCCTCGAAACCGCCAACCGCATTGCCGACGAGGATGCCGAAGCCTGCCGCGCCATCGGTGACCATGGGCTTGAAATCATCCGGGCCATCAGCCGCCAAAAGGGCGGCACCCCGGTCAATATCCTGACGCACTGCAACGCAGGCTGGCTGGCGTTCGTGGATCACGGTTCGGCCACCGCACCCATCTACGCGGCACATGACGCGGGCCTCGCCGTCCATGTGTGGGTGGACGAAACCCGCCCGCGCAGCCAGGGCTCGAAGCTCACTGCATGGGAACTGGGGCAGCACGGCGTCCGCCACACCATCATCGCCGACAACACCGGTGGCCACCTCATGCAGCACGGCATGGTTGATCTCGTCCTCGTGGGGACCGACCGCACCACGCGCACTGGCGATGTCGCGAACAAGATCGGCACCTACCTCAAGGCGCTGGCCGCCCGCGACAACCGGGTGCCGTTCCACGTCGCGCTGCCATCCTCATCGTTCGACTGGAAAATGCGCGACGGCCTGCGCGAGATTCCCATCGAGGAGCGCGGTTCCGAGGAGGTGAAGTTTGCGGACGGCTGGCGCGGCAGACGCCACCTCGAGGTGCGAGTCGCCCCGCAGGACAGTCCGGCGGCGAACTACGGGTTCGACGTGACGCCGGCGCGGCTGGTCACCGGCCTCATCACGGAACGCGGGCGCTGCCGCGCCACGGAAAAGGCAATCGTGGCGCTGTTCCCCGAACACGCCCGGAAGCCCGCACGCAATCGCAGGCCGGTCGCACCAGCCGGGCGAGTCGCTAAGCTAAGTTGTCATTGAGTGTCCATGATCACCGCGCTTCTTCTCGCCATTGCTTCCGCCGTCGCGCTGGCGCAATGCACCGCTGACGCTCAAGCAGCTCCATGACGAGTATCCAGCTTGCTGACAAACAAACGTGGCGAGGGACAATCTCGTGACATGGCTCTTGCATGAACACGTAGGTCTTTCAAAAGGCGCGCTCCAGCCAGCTTGCGCGTTTGCCCACAAACCGAAGTGGCACGATTCAAACGTCCGACACCACCGAGACGAGATCCGTCGGGGGTGCGCTGACCAGCGCGAACTTTTCATCTGCTTCATCCGCGAACTCGGGAGACATGGGGGCGGAGGTGTGGTGGGTGAGGAAATCTTCGACGAGCGCGGAGAGGCTTTCGACCCAGTCGCCACTATTGTAATAAGCGGTGTCTCCGATCATGCGGATGACGGGAGAGTGGATGTGGCCGCAAACGACGCCGTCCACATGGTCGCGCTGCGCATAGTGGACGATGGCTTTTTCAAACTCGCCGATGAAGCTGACGGCGTTCTTCACGCTCTTTTTCACGTAGGCACTGAGTGACCAGTAGCCGAGGCCGAGCAGGCGGCGCATCGCATTCACCGGGGTATTCAGCTTGAGCAGGAACTGGTAGCCGACGTCGCCGATGTAGGCGAGCCACTTGATGTTCTGGATGACAGTGTCGAGTTCGTGCCCGTGGATGACGAGGAGGCGGCGGCCATCGGCGGTGGTGTGGATGTCGCGCGGCAGGATCTCGACCGCGCCGAAGTGGCCGATGAAGCCGGCGACGAATTCATCGTGATTGCCGGGGATATAGATGACGCGGGTGCCTTTGCGCCCGGCGCGGAGGAGTTTTTGGATGACGTCGTTATGCGCCTGCGGCCAGTAGATGCCGCGCCGGAGCTGCCACACGTCGATTAGGTCACCGACGACGTAGAGGGTTTCAAACTCATGGTCGCGGAGGAAATCGAGCAGTGCTTCCGCCTGGCTGCCGCGCGTGCCGAGGTGGACATCGGAAATCCAGGCGGTGCGGTAGTGTTTCATCCTCCAGTAAGACCGCGCGGCGAGGGGAAAGGCAAAGGGTCTTCCTTCCGTAAGTAATGAATTCACCTTGTTGTCACATTTGCGCCACGTCGCTGCCTCATCTGCGGACAGTTCCCGGCAATCACACGGCCAGTCCGCGGGTTTTCCCCCGCGGGCCGCTGCCTATTCCGTAGCATCCTCCTAGCTCGGCTGTGTCGGTTTTGCCCGAACAATGTCACGTCGCCGCCCCACGTTTGTCACAACGCCACTCCACATTGAGCGGACGCCATGCTGCCGCTTTCGCCAAATTCGCCCACCTTTCCCTTCCGCTTCGCCTCCGCGGATTCGGAGGCAGCGGTGTCCGCGGCGTGCCGGCCGATGCCTCTCCGTCCCCTGTCCCAATGGTAAGGAAACGCATCCTGATCGCGGATGATGAAATGGATGTCCTCACGCTGCTGGAGACGCGCCTTTCGGCGTCCGGTTATGAAGTGCTGAAAGCCAGCGACGGGGTCGCTGCCCTCGGGCGGGCCCGCGCGGATAAACCGGCGCTCGCAGTCCTCGACATCATGATGCCCGGCATGTCTGGCCTAGAGGTGTGCCGGACTTTGAAAGCCGATCCCAAAACGGCGTGCATGCCGATCATCCTGCTGACCGCGCGGAACGAGGAAATCGACCGCGTGCTGGGCTTCGAGTTCGGGGCCGATGACTATGTTTTGAAACCGTTCAGCCCGCGCGAGTTGGCACTGCGCATCGCGGCGCTGCTGCGTCACCGCCTGCAGCCCGTCTCCACGCCCAATGCGATTCTCCAACTCGGCCCGATCAGCGTGGACAGATTTGCCCATCGCGTGACTGTCCAAAAACGGGCCGTCGAACTGACCCGCACCGAATTCAAACTGCTGAGCATCCTCATGGAAACGCCGGGCCGCGTCTACAGCCGCGACGAACTGCTCGATTCGGTCTGGCCCGCGCAGGCCAACATCGAAATCCGCACCGTGGACACCCACATGCGCCGCCTGCGCGAAAAGCTGGGTGCCCGCGGCAAACAGATCCAGACCATCCGCGGCTTCGGCTACCGGATCGACAACGCGTAGCGCGCCGCCTCACGGCCCACTGGTGTCTGCGGACGGCGGCGGCGTCCGTTTT
>JANXSB010000428.1 GCA_025352865.1 Chthoniobacter sp.
TTTTTGCACGAGAGGAATAGAACTGCGCAGCCGGCCAAGGCCACGGCTTTCCGACTTGGGCGCATGCCCTTTCGGTGTTCGTCATTCTTCATTCGTCATTTCCCCGCCAGCGGAGCCGGCACGCTCGCGGTGCGCTCCAGTTTTCCCCAGGTGACAAACGCGCCGCGCAGCGCGTGGAAGATGGATTTCCAAATGACCCATGCGAGCAGCGGACGATAGACAAAGCGCATGGGCAGAATGAGGAAGGCGCGGTGCAGCGGTTCGCGTTCCATCCAGCAGGCGAGCATGGCGAGGAAAAGATCGAGTCCGAGCACGGCGGCAAACCAATACCAGATGCCCGCCGCGTGGCCTAGGATCAAGGAGTAGAGCAGGATGGCATCGACCAGCGGAGTCACGGCGACGAGGCCGATCTGCATGAACCAGATGTTCGGGAGACTGAACCAGGCGAGCGCGCCGAAGCGCGGATTGAACATGAGGTCGCGGTGTTTCCACAGGCATTGCATCGTGCCAAAAGCCCAGCGGAAACGCTGCCGCGCGAGCGTGGCGAGCGTCTCGGGCGCCTCGGTGTGGGCGACGGCCTCCGGCGCGTAGTCGATGTGGTAGCCGAGGCGGTGGAGCGTGAGCGTGAGGTCGGTGTCCTCTGCGAGCGTGTCATTGGAAAAGCCGCCCGCTGCGGCGATGGCGCTCTTGCGCAGCGCGCTGACCGCGCCGGGGACGACGGTGATGCAGTTGCTCGCGGTGTAGGCGCGGCGGTCGAGATTAAAGCCGCAGATGTATTCGAGGCTCTGGCACTGCGCGATGAAGGTGCGCAGATTGCCCACGCGCGCATTGCCGCTGACCGCGCCGGTGAGCGGATTGGCGAGCGGCTGCACGATGGCGCGCAGCGTGCCGCGCTCGAACTGCGTGTCGGCGTCGAGAAAGACCACGATGCCATGCCGGGCCTGCGCCACGGCGCGGCGCAACGCGCCGGCCTTGCCCGCATTGGCCTGCCGGATCAGGCGCACGCGCGGCTCGGCGACGGCCACGCGCTCCACTTCCTCCGCGGTGTTGTCCTTCGAGCCGTCATCCACGACCACGATTTCAAACTCGCCCGCGTAGTCCGTCTGCACCACCGAGCGCAAAGTCTGCGCGATCACCTTGCCCTCATTGTACGCCGCAATGATGACGCTCACCGGCGGTGCGAAATTTTCCGCCTTCCGCCTTCCGCCTTCCGCCTTCCGCGCCTCGCGGTGATGCCGGTGCGCGAGCCACGCGACGATGAGCGTGCGCGTGAGCACGAGCCCCGTGGACACGATCATGAACGCCCAGAAAAACTCGATGACCGCATGCCACGCGCGAAAGCCGGCACCCGCGACAAACCGCTCGACGGGTTCTTTCCCGTCATCCACGGGCGGCATCAGCTCGTCGCGCGGGATGCTCAGCAATTCGCTGAGGGACACGATGCGGTCGCCGCGGGCCTGCAGGTAGTCGATGATCTGCGGCAGCGCCTCGACGGTCTGCGAGCGGTCGCCGCCGGCGTCGTGCAGCAGGATGATATTCCCCTCGTCGCGCAGATCCTTCACGCGCTGGACGATCTCCCCGGCCCCTGGCCGCGACCAATCCTGCGGGTCGATTTTTTCCAGCACGATGGTGTAGCCCATCTTTTCCGCGAGTTCGAGCGGGGCGAGTTCGGAAAGGTCGGCGGGATTCGAGTCGGCGTTGTAGGGCGGGCGGAAGAGCGACGTGGAGCGCCCGGTGATGCTCTGGATGAGCCGCTGCGTGCCGTCGAGTTCGAGCTTCATCTGCCACTCGGACATCGTGGCGAGATTGCGGTGGTAGTAGGTGTGGTTGCCGATTTCGTGGCCCTCCGCGACGATTCGCGCGACGAGCGCCGGATGATCCTCGCAGTTCTGACCGACGAGGAAAAACGCCGCCTTCACCCCGCGCTCTTTGAGCACATCGAGAATCCGCGGCGTCCATTTCGGATCGGGCCCGTCGTCGAAAGTGATCGCCACCTCATGCACCGCATCCGCGCCCTGGTGATAGAGCAGCGGATAGGTGGGAAAGTCCGTGTACTCGGCCTGCAGCAACCCCTCGGGTGAGAGGCTCACGGTGCGGCTGCCGTCGTCGCTTTTCAGATCGACGGTCACAATCTCTCCGCGTCCGACATTGGTGACGCTGAGGTTGGTCTTCAAATCCCCGAGCGCCCGCAGCGCGCCGCTGGCCGGCGGCCCGTGCATCTCGAATACATCCCAGATTTGCGGATCTTCCGTGCCGAGCCGCGTCACGCCGATGCCGCCGAACTTCGCCGCCCGCACGATGCGGAGCTGATTGTGAAAGGAAATCGCGTCGAGAAAAGTGACGGTGTGCTCGCCGTTCGGCTCCGAGTAATCGTACTGCCCGTTGTACCATGGCGCGGCGACGGTGACTTTTTCCTCCACCTTGTCCACGCCCGCGTAACTCGCGCGGGTCATGGCGTCGTTGAAACCGATGGTCTCCGCTTTCGCCGTCGTCGTATTCCAGTCGTAGGCGTACGCGCCGAGCAGGCCGATCCACTGCGCCGGCTCGCCGTAGAGCCAGCGGCCCTGCGCGTCGGTTTTCGTGATGACTTTCAACCAGCCCTCCAGCCACGTCTGCGAAGCGATGGGGCCGGGTGTGTCGTGCTCGGAATTCTCGTCATGCAGCACGGCGATGAAGCGATCCACGGTCAGCTCCAGCGCGGGAATGTCGAAGGTGTCGAAGTCCTCGCCGAGCGTGACCATGAACCACAATTCCATCTTCGCGTCGGCCAGCGCGTCGGCGATCTGCGCGATGAAGTCGGTGTAGTTTTGCTGGTACGCGGGATCGAGCTGCTGCCAGTCGAGGATGACGCCGCCGGCCCGCGCCTCGCGCAGACTCGCGACGAGTTGCGCGATGAAATGCGCGCGTTTGTCCGCGGAGCCGTTGGCGAGATTTTCCACCGCCTCGGGCTGCCAGGTATTGCCCTGGAGATTGTGCAGGATGGGCATGAGCGTGAGGCCGTGCGCCGCGGCGAAGGGGATGAGCCGCGGCTCGATGTCGGTCACGAGCCGGCTGTCCGTGCCGAGCAGCGCGAGCCATTCGGGCGCGAGATGCGTGAGCGAACCCGCGTGCTTTTCGAGCGAGGCGAAACTGTTCGGATCCCAGTCCACATAAAGCCCGAGCCGGATTTCGCCGCGCGCCTTTTGGAGCTGCGCGCGGATGCGGGTGAGCCGGTCCTGCGCGGCTTTCGAGCTGCCGTAAAGTTTCGCGATGGTCGCGGCATCGGGATTTTCCGCGCTCGTCGCGGCTTCGATCTGCTTGAGTTTTCTTTCAAAACTGAGCGCGTTGGGATCGTTCTTTTCCTTGCGGATGGCGGTCTTGAGCTGGCCTTTGAGCAGCCGCACCGACGCCGGCACGCGCAGCTCCGGCTGGATGAGCAGCGTGCGGAAAAACCAGACCACCGCGAGCGCGACGAGCACCGCCGACAGCGCCAGCCGGCGGCGCAGGCGCGGCCAGCGCTGCCCTTGCGGATCTTGGAAAATGAAGCCGCGCTGTTTCGGATCAATGCTCGGTTCGCTCATCGGCGGCGCAGGCTAGCGCAACGGCGCGGCGGGAGGGGGAGATTTTTTCGCGTCAATGCGGGAAGCGGAAAAAGGCGTCGGCCGTCGCCGTGGTGCGGGCGGCGAGCGCAGCGAGCGGCTCGCCGCGCAGCTTCGCGATGAACTCCGCGGTCGTGCGCGTGTGCGCGGGTTCGCAGCGCTTCCCGCGGAACGGCGCGGGCGCGAGAAACGGGCAGTCGGTCTCGACCATGAAAGCGTCGCCCGGAACGGTGCGCGCGGTCTCCTGCGCGGCCTGCGCGTTTTTGAAAGTAACGATGCCGGTGAAGGAAACGAGATGCCCGAGCGCCCTGATTTCATCAGCCTGCGCGGGCGCTTTGCCGAAGCAGTGCAAGACCGCGCGCAGCCTGCCCGTGGAGTTTTTCAAAATGGAAACCGTGTCCTCCCACGCGTTGCGCTCGTGGATGACGACGTTCAATTTCAACTCCGCCGCGAGGTCGAGCTGCTGCTCGAAGACTATGGCCTGGGCGGATTTCACCGCGCCGTCGCGGAGCGCGGCGTCGATGTCCGCGGGAGATTCATCGCCGATCACGTCGAGCGCGACGCGATGCTGGCTGGCGCTCGGCAGTCGATGGTAGTCCAGCCCGGTCTCGCCGAGACCCACGACGCGCGGGCTCTGCGCGAGCGCGCGCAGGTCGTCGATGAAATCGGGCGCGGCCTCCACCGCGGAATTCGGATGCACGCCGATGACCGCAAAGACCTGCGGATATTTCTCCGCCAGCGCGACCGCCCGGCGGCTGCTCTCGACGGAGGTGCCGATGCTCAGGATGCGCGTCACGCCCGCGGCGGCAGCGCGATCGAGGACGGCGTCGAGGTCATCTGCAAAATCGGGGAAGTCGAGGTGTGCGTGAGTGTCGGTCAGCATGCCTGAGTATGGCAGCACCGCGGAGTGATTCGTAATCGAAATCTTGGTCTTGCAAAAAATATGCAACCGCCAGCCGGTGATCCCGAACTTGGCGCGGGTTTCGCGCCCGGGGCGCGGGAAAATTCGACATCGGCGGACGAGGGCCGATAACCTCCCCGACCAACGATCTTCTATGCCCGACCCACTGACCGTCCGCCGCGAAAAGGGAAAAATCTGGAGCCACATCCGCAAGAAGTCGCTGGAGGAAACGCCGGAAGAGCGCGTGCGACAGGAATACCTTTGCGTGTTGGTGAACGAATACGGCTTCGCGCTTGAGCAGATGGACGAAGAATATGAACTCACCGGGCGCGGGTCCGGTCACGCGCGTGCCGACCATATCATTTGGCGAACGGCTAAAGACAAAGCCGACAACAACCCGGCTCTGATTGTCGTCGAATACAAATCAGACAACGTCACGATTTCCGCCAAGGACTACTGGCAGGGTGACAATTGCGCCCGCCTTGCCGGTGCCCGTTTTTTTGTCACGCACAACAGCCGCGAAACAAAATACTGGCGCGTGGTGCATCAGAAGATGCCGAAGACGCTGGAGGAGATCGCGAACATCCCGCACGCCGACGCCAGCGACAAAGAAATCGAGGAGCTGATTTCCAAGCTCAAGACCTTCAAGGAAGACGAGTTCGCCGACTTGCTCCCGCGCGGCTTTGAACAAGCCGATTGCCAGCCTCTTCGAGTTGCCGAAAAACGCCGGGAGCAAGACCAAGACGGAAATCCTTTTCATCGAAAGATGCCTGGCGCTGCTACGGCCCGGCGGGCGGCTCGGCGTCGTCCTGCCGGAAGGCATCTTCAACAATCCCTCGCTCGCCTACGTGCGCGAGTTTTGCGAAAACCGCGCCTTCATCCGCGCCGTGGTAAGCCTGCCGCAGGAGACGTTCTTTTCCTCCGGCGCGAGCGTGAAGGCGTCGCTTCTTTTCCTGCAAAAGTTCACGGTGAAAGAGCAGGCCGATTTCGACAGGAAGCACGCGAAAGCACGCGCAGAGATCGAAGCGAACCACGCGCCGGAAATCGAAAAGGAAACCACGCGGCTCAATGAAGCCCTCGCAGTGGCGAGGGCCGCGCGCGACGCGGAGCAGCGGAAGACGCTGCAACGCGAGCTCGCCGACTTTGAAAAGCGCATGGCCGACACCATCGCGGCGGAAACTCGCGCGCTGCTCAAAGAGCGCTTCACGTATCCCGTCTTCCTCTACGAAGCCGGGAAAGTCGGCATCACCGCCACGGGCGACGCGGATCAAAACGAACTCGTGCCGAATGACAACGTGCCGCCGGGCCTCGCGAAAACTTGTCTGGAGCTTTACCGCGAGTTCCGCGCGAACCCGAACGCATTCTTTCTCGCGGAGGCGGTGCCATGACCGCTTACAAATCCTCCGGCTTCAACCCCGTTCGTTTGGCGATGCGGGCCAGCATTCGCGAACCGATTTCCTCGCCATCGTGGAAAGCGAAAACGAAATCCGGCCAGCCCGCGCGCTTCAAAGTGCGGTGCGAGCCGGTCTGCCGCGCCTGCTCCCAACCGAGCGAAAACAGCGCCTTGAGCACCCGGCGCGCCTTCGCGGAAGGCCACGAACTCACGCCGGTTGCGCGACAAACGCCGCCTCCACCTCCGGCACATCATCCCCGGCTTCGACCCGGTCGGCGAGAATCCGCAGCGCCAGCGTCTCCACGCGGCGGATCGCCTCCTCCCGCGTGGCTCCGTAGCAGAGCGCGCCGGAGAGCGTCGGGATTTCCGCAATCCAGCGCCCGTCTTCTTCGCGTTCAAGTTCGAGGTGGAATTTCATGATGCAGACCGTAGCGACAACTCTCCCGCATGGCAAGGAGGCGGCGCAATGACGGTAGCGAGCGCGCCGCCGCGCCGCGCGTTTGCGGTTTGGTGGAAGGATTTGGACCGATGGGTCATTCCCACGAACCTCCTTTTGCGGCAGGCATTGCCGCCCGGATGGAAGCGCGTTCGCTTGCGCGAGCTTCTGCGGCAGACCGACGCGCGCGTGAAGGCGGACGCGGAAACGGACTACAAAATGGCGGGCGTGAAATGGTATGGCGAAGGCGTCTTCCATCGCGAGACCGTGCGCGGCGACGGCATGAGCGCGAGCTACGTCACGCCGCTCGTGCCCGGCGCGCTCATCTACAACCGGCTCTTCGCGTGGAAGGCATCCTTCGCCGTCGTTCCACCCGAGCTTGGCGATTGCTTTGTCTCGAACGAGTTCCCGCAATTCGTCGCGAACACGCACCGGCTCTTGCCGGACTACCTCTATCTTTTTTGCACGCGCGAAACGACCGTCCGCGCCGTGAACGCGGCCTCGACCGGTTCCGCCGCCGTGAGCCGGAATCGTTTCAAAGAAGAGCACTTCTTGAGCTTTGAAATCCCGCTGCCGCCGCTCGCGGAGCAAGCGGCCACCATCGCC
>JANXSB010000443.1 GCA_025352865.1 Chthoniobacter sp.
TTCGTCGCGCGGATTTCCACATGGGCGCGCTTGCGGATGATGTAGAGTTGCCGCTCAAAAGCCTGCTCGTCCGCGCAGTTTGCCCCGCGCGCGATGAAGACCTGCCGCATGAACGGTTCGCTCCGCAGCGAGGTCGCGCCGAGCGAGGAATTTTCCGTCGGGATGTCCCGCCAGCCGAGCACCCGCTGGCCCTGCCCGGCCACGATCTTTTCAAAATGCCGCGCACTCTCCGCGCGCACGCCGGCATCCGGCGACGAGAAAAACATCCCCACTCCGTAATCACCCGCGGCTGGCAGCTCCACGCCCGCCACTTTCCGCAAAAACCCGTGCGGCACCTGGAGCAAAATCCCCGCGCCGTCGCCCGTGTTCACCTCGCAGCCGCAGGCTCCACGATGATCCAAATTGACGAGGATCGTCAGCGCCTGCTCGATGATTTCGTGCGAGCGCTTGCCCTTCATCTGGCAGACAAAGCCGACGCCGCACGCGTCGTGCTCGAACTGCGGATCATAGAGTCCCTGCTTTTCGGGTAGGCCGTTGTTGTTGGTCATTTTGTGGTTCGTCGTAAAAAAGGCGGCGGGCAGTTATTTCACGCATCGCCCGCAGGTCAAGCAATGGCATATCTGACGGGCAAATTTTCACCCGCTCGCACTCGTTCCGCGCGGCGGGAATGATCCCGCCGGATGCGCCGCATCTGGGGGAAACCGCGGAGAGGGGGGGATTCGAACCCCCGATACCCTTTCGAGTATGCCGCTTTAGCAAAGCGGTGCTTTCGGCCACTCAGCCACCTCTCCGGTGGGCCCGCGATTTATCGAGAATCGGCGAGCGGGCGATTCATTCGCGTGGTTCGCCCGGCGCGGCAAGCAAATTTAGCGCGCGGTTGAAAACGGATGCGCCGCGATGATGGATCGTAGTCCGCGCGTGGCTCGGGAGCGCTGGCACTGCGTCTGCTTTTTTCGCGGCATGCTCCTCCCGCTCCTCTCCTCACTGCTGCTTTTCGGCGGCACGTTCATCCTGCTGACCCGCGCGATGCTCCTATCCGTTCGGACGGTCGTGGCAATCACCGCGGCGAATGAAAAAAACCGCTGAGCGCGAGGTCGGATGGCGGTGACGGGAATGGCGACGCGCGTGTCGGCGGATGGGCGCAGGATTCGCGCCTCGCGCGTCGTTTCGCTCGCCAGCCGGAATTCCGGCGATCATTTTCACGGGCATGACACCCCGGTTCCGACGCGGCGTTTTCGCCCTGCTCCTCGCCACGCAGATTTCCGGCTGCGGACTGCTGTTTCATGGCCGGAAAAAAACGCCCCGCGCGCCGGCCGCAAAACCGCTGCTCGTCGGGACGATCATGCTGGTCAATGAGGACGGGCATTTTGTCCTGATTGACAGCGGCATGAGCCCCGGTCCGCTGCCCGGCGCGGTGCTGAAGTCCCGGACGGCCGCGGGGGAATCGGGTGAGTTGAAAGCGGGCGACGTCCGCCGCCGCCCGTTCGCCATCGCCGATGTGGTCAAAGGCACGCCGCGGGTCGGCGATCAGGTTTTCCAGCAGCCGCCGTGAGGCCGCGCGCTAAGCGCTGCCGCGCGGCACCGCAGCCTCGGCGCTGCTCCAGTACACCGTGTTCACGAGCCGCGCGCTCGTGAGGCGAAAACGCCGCGCCATTTCCGTCATCATCGCGCAGACGATTTTGTAGCCGGTCGTGGGATTGGCGGACATGAAAGTGCGCAGCGTCTCGTAGTCCACAAACGCGACGATGGTGGGCTGCATGGCGTAAATGCTCGCCGTCGCCATCCCGGGATCGAAGAGATTGATCTCCCCAAAAAATCCGCCCGCGCCGAGCCGTCCAAGGAGCATCTCGCGCTTCTGCGCCAGCCGCCGGATATGCACCACGCCCGAGCAGACGATGTAGAGCAGTTTCACCTCCGTGCCCTCTTCGATAATGCGCTCGCGCGGGTTCACCGTTCGCGCGGTGAGCAGGGCGCAAAAGGCGCGCAGCTCGTCGTCGGTGAGGTGGCGCAGAATCGAAACAGTGCGGAGCAGATCAACATCCATAGGCGCGGAGGTATAGTGACCGCGCGCGGCGCTGACAAGCCCGGTTGACGGAAGGTTAAATGCCCATACCATAAATGCCCTTAACCTTATGGCTGCCCTTCGCGAAACACCCAAACTCCGAGCCGATGCCGGGCGTCTGGCCGACATTTTCACCGTCCTCCAGCGCTGCTTCGTGCTGAATCTTTCCAAGGAACTCGCCCGCGGCAACGTCTCTTTTTCGCAATACTGCCTGCTGAGTTTTCTGCGCGAGCAAAAGGAGCTGAGCATGACCGAGGTCGCGCAGCGCATGGGCCACACCACCGCCGCCTCGACCGGCCTCGTGGACCGGCTGGAAAAGCTCGGCCTTGTCCGGCGTGTGCATGGCCAGGAGGACCGTCGGAAAATCCACGTGCAAATCACCGCCTCCGGCATCGCGCTCACCGCCGAAGTGCGCGACGACATGGTTTCCAATCTCCTCAAAATGATGGCCGCGCTCGACTCGCACGAGCAAAAGACCTGGTTGCTAATCTACGAGAAAATCTTCACCTACTGCCGGAATCCATGAAACCCCTCCGCCTCCTCGTCGCGGCACTCGCCGCGGCTCTCCCAGCCTTGATTCCCAGCTCCTTTGCGGGCGGGGGGACCGGCGCGCATCAGACCACCACCGGCGACCTCACCCTCGACCGCGCGGTCGGGATCGCGCTGCAACAAAACCCCGCCATCCTCAAGGCGCTGCAGCAGATTCAGCTCAACCGCGGCCAGATCATCGAGGTGCGGGCGCAGACCCTGCCGCAGGTCGCGGTGAATTCCAGATACGACCAGCGGGACAAGGCCCTCCTCGGGGGAGGATCGAATCAGGGGCAGGGGCTGACGGGCGACGTCACGGGGAGAAACCCGCGATCGTGGGAGGTCAGTATCCAGGCCACCCAGGTGCTTTATTCCGGCGGGCAAATCCGCGCGGCGATGAACATCGCGAAGTTCACCAATGACAGCAGCTACTTCAGCCTGCGCGATACCGTGGACAGCACCATCGCCACGGTGCGGCAGAATTTTTACACGGTGCTGCTGAACCGAGAACTCATCAAAGTGCAGGAGGAATCCGTGAAACTGCTCGGCAGCCAGCTCAAGGATCAGCAGAACCGCTTCGAGGCCGGCACGGTCCCGCGCTTCAATGTCCTCCAGGCCGAAGTCGCGCTCTCCAATCAGCAGCCGATTTTGATCAACGCCAGAGGCAACTACTACCTGGCTCTCGTCCAGCTCGCCAAAACCCTCAGCCTCGATCCCGGCGCGGACGGGCGGCCCACCTTCAATGCCGTCGGCGAACTCACCGTCAGCGAGCGCAATTACGGCCTGAAGAACTCCCTCGACCTCGCCCTCGAACAGCGCCCTTTTCTCAAAGTGCAGCGGCTCGCCATCCTCAGCCAGAAGGAGCAAGTCAAAGTGGCCCTCGCCGGATACCAGCCGAAATTTTACGCGAACGCCGGCGGGCTCGTGCGCAGCAACACGCTTTCCAATCAGCTCGACGACACCGTCAACGGCTGGTTTTTCGGCTTCACCAGCCAGTGGAATATTTTCGACGGACTGGCCACCTCCGGCGCGGTGAAAGTGGCGCGCGCCAGCCTCGAGCAGGCGAAGATCAACTACGACGATTCCGTGCAGCAGGTGGCGCTCGAAGTCCAGCAGGCCTACGTCAAACTGCAGACCGCCCGCGCCACCATCCGCAGCGGGCAGAAGACCGTGGAGCAGGCCGACGAAGCCCTGCGCCTGGCCGGCGAGCGACTCGCCGCGGGGGCCGGCACGCAGCTCGACGTGCTCAATGCGCAGGTCCAGCTCACCACCGCCCGCAGCACCGAGTTGCAGGCCCGCGCGGACTACAATATCGCCCTCGCGGACTACGACCGCGTGACCGCCACCGCCACGAAGTACGCCGAGACCTTTGCCGATCCTCTCGTACAGCGAAACGCGCCGAAAGCACCGGCGCTCAAAGATCCCCCGGCGAAGAAGAAAAAGCCGTGAGGGCATGCCGCCCGTGACCGCGGTGCTTCCCGTCGAGACATTTCCCGCGCTCGCAGCGATCCCCGGAATCAAACACGGCTTCACCGGTCGCGTGCCCGGCCTCGATGTGACCGCGGATCGCGAAACCGCCCTGCAACGCCTCGACGAACATCACGCCGCGGCCCGTGCGGCCCTCGGCCTCGCAGCCCGCACCTTTATCACCGCCGAGCAGGTGCATGGGCGTGAAATCGCCATCGTGGATGAAAAGACCGCCGCGCCCGTGCCCGGTGCCGACGGGCTCATCACCGCCAGCGCCGCGGTTTGCCTCGGCATCCACGTCGCCGACTGCTGCGCCGTCTTCCTCGCCGACCCCGTCCGCCGCGTCATCGCCCTCCTGCACTCCGGGCGGCGCGGCAGCGAACTCGGCATCACCGCCGCCGCCATCGCGCGCCTGCGCACCGACTTCGGCTGCGCTCCCGCCGACCTCACCGTGCAGCTCAGCCCGTGTATCCGCCCGCCGCGCTACGAGATCGACTTCGCCGCCCTCATCGTCGCGCAAGCCCGTGCCGCCGGCGTGACTCGCGTCTTCGACTGCGGCACCTGCACCGGCGCGCAGATGAGGCGCTACTACTCCTACCGCGTCGAGCGCGGAAAGACCGGCCGCATGCTCGCGCTCCTCGCGCTTGAGCCAGGCCTCGAGACTGTGAACTAAGTCGTGAGACGGGCTGCACAGCAGCGGTAGGGACGGCACTCCGTGCCGTCCGGGGCGAGCGTAGCGAGGGGCCGGCGGGATGAGCACCGCAGCGGCAGCGCTCACCGCCTCGCTGGCGCTCGCACGGCTTCGGGAAAATTTTTCAGCCGCTTGATGACCGAGGTGAAACCTTGTGAGGGCAACTGCAAGCTGGCAATGGCGTGGCGTGGAATGCACAGTGCGGGCTTGCGGAGCCGCTGCGCCGCGCTGTCCGGCGCTTCCAGGGGTTTCCGATTTTTATGACCGCTGTTTTTTCCAAACCATCCGGCACCGGCGAACGGCCATGAAAGCCATCGCCGCGATGTCGCTGAACCGCGTGATCGGACGCGAGGGGAGGATTCCGTGGCACCTCCCGGAGGATTTCCAGTGGTTCAAGAAGATGACCGCCGGCCAAGTCGTGCTCATGGGGCGGAAGACGTTTGAATCGCTCGGCAAACCGCTGCCGAACCGGACGAACGTGGTGCTCTCGCAGCGCGGGCCGATCGCGGGCGTGACGGTGCTGCGCGATCTCGCGGAACTCTCGGCGAGCCACTTCGCGCCGCGCGAAATCTTTGTCATTGGCGGCGCGGAAATCTACGCGCAACTGCTGCCGCGCTGCCGGGAGCTTTACCTCAGCGTGGTGCTGCGGGAGGTGGAAGGGGACGCGTTCTTTCCGCCGTTTGAGGATCGGTGGGAGCTGATCGACACTCCGCTGCGGGCGGCGGAATTCGAGGTGCGGCACTACCGGAATCTGCACGCATGACGCGGCTGCTTTCCACGCTCGCCGTTTGTCTCTGCGCGGTGTTTTCTCCCCGCGTGTCCGCGACTGAAAACTCTCCGCGCAATCCGGTGCTGCTCATCCACGGCATCAAGGACGACGCGCGCAAGATGGAGCCGATGGCGCGCTATCTCCGCGCGCAGGGTTGGGAGGCGAAGACGATGAGCTTTCGCCCGAGCTGGGGGCAGAAGGGGCTGGATGTGCTGGCGGGGCAGGTCGCGCAGTTCGTCGGCGAAAACTACGCGCCCGGCGAAAAGATCGACCTCGTCGCGTTCAGCATGGGCGGCCTCGTCACGCGCTACTATCTCCAGCGGCTCGGCGGGTTGGAGCGCGTGCAGCGTTTCGTCACCCTCTCCACGCCGCACCGCGGCACGCTGCTCGCGTATCTCCTCCCGAATGCTGGCTGCCGCC
The DNA here is from genome assembly GCA_025352865.1 of Chthoniobacter sp. Lineage (GTDB taxonomy): Bacteria > Verrucomicrobiota > Verrucomicrobiia > Chthoniobacterales > Chthoniobacteraceae > Chthoniobacter. The sequence goes on from JANXSB010000443.1 coordinate 5,938, forward strand.
AGATGCGTCCCGGCAGCGCCTTTCTCCGCGATCTGGAAAGCGATGCCGACCGGCTCGCGGCGCTGGATTTCACGAGCTTCTGGACGCCGCTCGACACGATCATCGTGCCCGCGCGCAGCTCGGTCATGCCGCAGGCGCGCAACGAGCGCATGGTCATCGCGCTGCATCCGCTGATGGTTTTTCAGCCGAGCGCGCAGCGCGCGGTGGCCGCGGCGCTCAGCCGCTGAGTGCGCTACCAAATGAGCGGCACGTCGTAGGCGCGCATGGCCGGGTCGGCGCTGAGCAGCGTGAGCTTTTCGCAGCGCGCCTGGGCCACGAGCAGGCGGTCAAAAGGATCGCGGTGATGCAGTGGGAGCCGCACGTAATCCACGAGGTGCTCGGGCCGCACCGGCAGGATGCGCAGTTCGCGCGGCAGCCGCTCGCGCACCCATTCTTCGTAGGAAGGCTCAAGTCGCAGCTTGTCGATCGCACACTTGATCGCCATTTCCCACAGGCTCGCGATGCTCACGAGGCATTCGTCCGCCCGCCGGATCGCCTGACGCGCGGGCGCGCTGAGCTGCGCCGAGCCTTCCGCCAGCCAAAGCAGCGCGTGCGTGTCGAGCAGCACCTTCATTCCATGTAGGGCAGCATCTCCGGCAGCGGGTCGTCAAAGTCCTTGGCCATCCAGACGGAGCCTTTGGCAAAGCCGGGTTTCACCTTTGCCTGGCCCGCGCCCACCGGACGGATTTCCGCGATGCGCTGGCCGTGCTTCGTGATGAACCACGTCTGCCCATGCGCAACCTTCTGCAAAATCGCCGAGAGATGCGTTTTCGCCGCGAAGGCCCCGACCTCGAACGCCACGGGCTCATCCGCAAACGCCGTCGCCTCCGCGATCTTCGCCGAGGGAATTGCCGGGATGTCGCCGTAGTTGAGCGGTTTCTTTTTCGCTTTCATGCGGACTAGTTGAACCAACCAGAACTTTTTCACAACTGTTTTTTCACGAATTATCTGCGGCCATCGCGAGCAGTGCGAGAGCCGGAACCGTGTCCGCTGGCGTACGCACCCAAAAGCTGATCCAGCCGGATTGCGTGAAGACGTGATGCGGCTCGGCGCTGTGGCTGGCGACGAGGGCGTCGCGCTGCTCGCGCCCGACGAAAAGGTCGAGCAGGCCGTTGCCGTGGAGGTGTCCGAGTTCGCGCCGCCCGCATGCAAACTCGATGCCGCCGAGCCGATGCACGCGCAGGCGCACACCGGGCAGGGCGAGCGCGCGCTTTTCGATCTCCTGCATCGCGGCGAGGCGCGCGGGATGCGCGAGCCGCGTCCACACGAGCAGTGCGGTGTCGAAAAGCTGCGGCAGGCCGGGCACGCGCGCGAGCCAGCACAGGCGATGCACGACGAAGCGGAACATCGCTCAGCCTTCCGCAAGCCGCCGGACGTGCCGCATGACGCGCAGATGCACAGCGCGCGTCATGTCGCTCGTCCACAGATCGAAATACCACAGCGGGCGGACGTGCAGCGTGTACCAGCTCGACCCGATGAGCGTGGTCGTGCCGTCGTGGTTGTCGCGGAGAATGAAGCGCCCGCGATGCAGCGTGATGTGGCCGTAGGCCTCGGGGTGCGTGGGTTGTTCGATGATGTCGAAGGTCAGTTTTTGCTCAGGCACAAACTCGGCGATTTTTTCTTTGATCGTGATGCCGTCGCTGAATTTGCACTGCCGGTCCGCGCCGACGAAATCGCCGCCGTTCGTGGTCGCGGTCGGGTAGGGGAGGCCGAGGCGGAAAATCCAGTAGCCCGGCGTGTCGGCGATTTCGGGAAAAGCGAGGACGTGCGGCCAGACTTTCGCGGGTGGTGCGTGGATGAGGATTTCGTCGGTGACGATGGCTGTCTCATCCGTGCGCTGAAACGCTTCGCCCGCGGTGAGCAGCGCGAGCAGCGGGACGATGCTGAGGCGGAGGCGCGTGTCGTTTCGACGAAACCAAATGCGCCCGAGCAGCGTGCCGACGAGGATCATCACGTACATCGCGGGCGATGCGATGACGAGGCAAACCGCGCCCTCGCGAATGACAATCGCCGCACCGCCGAGCCCGAGCAGTGTCGTGGTCAGCGAGTGAATGAGGCAGTCGCCGATCGTCGGCTCCAACCGCCGCCAGCACCACGCGGCGACGAAGCCCGCGAGCAGCGGTACGAGGCACAGGCTCGGCACGACGAACCGTTGCGTATCGCCGCCGTGGCCGTCGGCGAGCAGCACTTTCAAGCCGAGGAAAATCGCCGACGCGACGATGTTCGCCGCGAGCATTCCGGTGAGGAGAGGCACCAGCCGGCTCCGCAAGGGTGGCGGCTCATCCATGTCGGTCGGCTTACTGGACCTGCGGCAGCAGGAGCCCGAGCAGGTCGGCGATTTTCACGCGCTCCTGCCGGCCGTCGTCGCGGTGGCGCAGGGTCACGGTGTCGAGCAGGTCGGGGCCGTTTTCGCCGATGGTGTCGAAGTCGATGGTGATGCCGAAGGGCGTGCCGGCTTCGTCTTGTCGC
>JANXSB010000450.1 GCA_025352865.1 Chthoniobacter sp.
GGCAAAGGCGCTGGTGCCGAACATGATGGTGCTGGCGGGATGGGGGACTTGCGCGGGGCGGGCGGAGACGCGGATGCCGTCGGCGTTGTAGCCGCCGCCGGGGCGTCCGCCGATGTAGGCGGTGTTGTAGCCGTAGCCGCCGGTGCCGTCTTCGAAGCTCTGCTGCCCGGCGAGCATCTGGGTGAAAAGCGGGCAGTGGATGATGTCGCGGGATTTGCCGAGGTAGTCGGCGAGGAAGCCCTTCATGGGATCGAAGGGCGCGCTGGCGCTGGTGCGGCCACCGTGCCAGCGGCGGTTGTTCGCCTTGTTATCCGCGGGCGCGTAGAAGCCCTGCTCCGCGGCGTAGGCGATATTCGCCGCGACGAGCTGCCGCAGATTCTGGCTGCTGCGGATGGCGTAGGAGTGGAGCTTCGCGGTGCGAAACGCGGGCAGGAGCAGCGCGGCGACGATCGCGATGATGACGATGACGACAAGCAGTTCCAGCAGCGTGAAAGCGCGCGAGGCTCTCCGCGCACCGGTGCCGGAGGGCGGCGAAGGACGGCGGTTCATGGCGCGAGGCTCACGCTGATCTTGAGAAATGGCTTGCCCGGAATCGTGTGGACGCGGTGGCGGCGGATGACGCCGATGCTGGCGATATGGCTGTCGGAAGCGTCTTCGATCACCGGCGTGAACGAACCCACCCCCAGCAGCGGCCCGCCGCCGGTCGAGCGCGCGATGATCTGCCAGGACTGTTCGGGATTGGAGGCGGCGAGCACTTCCACGATGAGATCCGCGGCGCGGGTGTCGCGCCGGAAACTGACCGCGAAATCGGGGCTGCCGGAAACGGGCGAGGGGAGCAGTTCGGCATCGGGCGTGAGCGGCTGCATGGCAAAGGCGTACTCGACGAGGTTCGGCACGCCGTCGCCATCGGGATCGGCCATCGGCCCGCGCTGCGCGCCGGTGAGACCCTGGAGATCCTGCCAGGCGTCAAAGGTCATCGCGACGGAGATGACGCCGATGGCTTCCAGATCGAAGCCACCGGACCCGAAGGTGTGCCACGGATCAAAGATCGGGTGCGGCACCGGCAAGGCGCTGTCGAAAAAGCTGCCGTTGCCGGGGATGTCCACGACGCGGATGTGGCGCACGTTGTTCAGATCGAGGAGCCCGCCGGTGACGAGCGGATGATTCGCGAGTGCCGCGAGATCGAACGGCGTGCCCCAGCTTTCGCCCGCGGCGTTCACATGTTTGCCGGCGAGGTTGAAAACTTTCGTCGGATCGAGCGTGCCATACGCGGAGACCAGGCTGGCCGTGAGCGAGACGCTGGGAAAGCGCGCGAAGTTCACGCCGTCCGAAGACACCTCGACGTAGGCCAGCTCGGCAAAGACGCCGCCGACGCCCGCGCCCCCCGTTCCGGTCTGGGCGATGACGCCGTTTTCAAAAACCACGAAGTCGGCGCCGGGCAGATTGCGGATCGGCGCGGGATGCAGCGTGTCGGTGAAGTGCAGCGTGACTTTGCCCACGGGCGCTCCGGTGGTGATCTGCGCCGCGGTGAGATCGCCGAGCGAGACGACGTGGAACTCGTCGCCCGTCACGGGGCCGAGCGTGAGCGCCACATCGCTGAAGGCCGATTGTCCGTCCGAGCGCAGGTAGTCGGACCAGCTCAGCGCCCAGCCGAAAAAGATGGGGTTGACGAAATTGCGGGCATTGCTGAAACCGCCGAAGCCGTCGGGCAGCCGCGCTTTTCCCTCGCCGTCCGGCCCGGTGAATCCGGGCACGGGCGCGTCCCAGATATTCGCCGGGTCGTTCAAGCCCAGCGAGTACGGCGCGGCGGACAGCGCGCCGTGCAGGAAGATCGCGACGAGCGGCAGACAGCGCAGCAGTGGGCGATGAGGCAGCCGGAGGCTCATGCCTCAATCCTCGCGGCGGGGACGGCCCCGCGTCAATGCCCCTAGGCCGAGTGTGAGCAGCAGCGCGACCGAGGGCTCGGGCACGACCCAGAACACCGCTGAGTGGTCAAAGCTCGAATTCGTGACCGTGGCGAAAAGCACCGGCCCGGCGACATCGAGCTGCCCGATGGAATCCGCGCTGTCGCCGATGACGGTGTCCGCCGCGGTGGTTGTGTCGATGAGATCCAGCAACCCGAAATTCGTGTGCCAGAGCGCATTTGCGCCATCGAACGCGAGGTAGGCATTGGTGCCATTGGCGAGAAAGAGGTGCGCCGCATCGAGGCTCAGCGTGGGCCCGGCACCGAAGGCCGCCGCGACCTCGGCTGCGGTGAAGCGGAAAAGATCGGGGTGCGCGAAAGCGCCCGAGCCGCCGTAGAAAAGATTCCCCGCGGCGTCGAATTCGATCGGCCCCGAATAATCATCCGGCGTATTCACGATCGTGTCCGCCGCGCCGAGGATCAGCCCGCCGCCGCCGTCGGGGAGTAGATCGAAACGCGAGACTTTGTTTTGCGGCGAAAAGCCCCCCGCATTGTGGCTGAGAAAAAAGCTGCCGCCGGAAAAGGCCGCGTCGAAATTTCCCGCCACGCTACCGAGCGCGTCGATGCTCAGATCGGGATTCATCACGCGCAGCGCGCCGGTGCTGCTTTCGCCAAAGAAAACCTTCCCGCTTTCCCAG
>JANXSB010000487.1 GCA_025352865.1 Chthoniobacter sp.
AATCCCGCAATCAGCGGCGGCGTCGCGGATGGCAGGCTGAAGCTCGTCATCGAGGGACTGCTCAACGGCCAGCCGGGCGACAAGGACAGGCTCATTTTCTCCACCGCGCTCCAGCATTCCATCAAAGCCACACGCGACAAACTCACGCACAGCCTCGCGCTCACGATCGACATTTTGCAAGGCGACGCGAAGGAGCTGCCGCTCACGATTTCCGGCGACGGTGAAATCAGGCAAGTGACCGGAGAACAGCTCCAGGACTGGAGCATCCGTCAGGAAGTGGATGGAAAACGCACGCTCATCCTGCGCCCAAAAAAGGGCGACAAACCGCTTACGCAACTCGCCGTCACCGTCGTCGCTGAGCGCGAATTGAAGGACTGGAAAAATCCGGTCGCGACCTTCGCGCTCACGCCGCCGCAGCCCGTGTTGTTCAGCGGTTTTGTGAAAGTGGAAGCGACCGCTGACCTCGACATCCAGGTCGATGCGCTGACCGGGCTGCTGCCTGTCGAGGCGAAGTTTTTGCCCGAGTCGCTGCGCGGTGTGCCAAAGCCCGATGAGCCCGAGGCGCTCGCGTTTCAGTTCCACGGCGCGGCCTACACGCTGCCGCTGCGCATCACCGCCGCCGATCCCGAGACGCGCAAGGTGGTGCTGCGCGATTACAAACTCACCGGTGCGCTCGCGGAGCAAAACGCCGCGTTCATCCTTACCGCGACCGCGCGTGTCACGAATCCGAAGGGCGACACGCTCGCACTGCTTTCCGGCGCGGTTGCGCTCACGGAACTCGCGCCGCATCCCGACTGGCACGTGACCTTCGACCGCGGGATGTACGTGTTCGTCTTCGACAAGGCGGGCGACTTTCCGCTCTCGTTCAAATTCAACGCCGCCGTGCGGCACGACGGCGGCTGGAACAGCGTCGAGTTCCGCATCGCGCCGAGCGTGCTGCAACCGCTCGTCCTGCAAGGGCTGCCCGCGGACACGCAGTTTGAGTTTCTCGGCGCGGCCCGGCCGGAGCGCGCGGGCAATGACTTCACGAGTTTCCTGCAAGCCGACGAGGCGGTGAAGCTCGCGTGGAAAACCGCCGCGCCGGAAGCCGAGGGCAAACTTTTCTACGCCGCGGAAATGCTCGCGCAGATCAGCGTCGGGCCGGGGCTGATGCGGCAGGCCGCGCTGCTCGATTGCAAAGTGATGCAGGGCGAACTCGACAGCGTGACGCTGCTCCTGCGCGGCGCGGGCGAGGTCACTCGTGTGCAGGGCGAGCAGGTGCTCGCGTGGAAAGTGGAGCCCGGTGCGAAGCCGGACGAGCGGCGGCTCGTGGTGCAGTTCAATCAGCCGCAGAAGAACCAGTTCACGCTGCATGTGCAGACGCAGACGCCCATCGGCGCGTTTCCGCAGACGGTGGATGCGATGCAACTGCGGCCCGAGGGTGCGACGCGGTTCGCCGGATATTTCCGCATCGTGAACGAAGGCGCGGTGCGGCTCGAAGTGGCGGACGCAAAAGGTCTCTCGCAGATTTCGCCCGAGCAATTTCCCGAGAGCGATGCGACGAAGGCGGCGTTCCGCGCGGGTGGCGAGCAGCGGTTTGCGTATCGTTTTTCCGGCGCGGATTTCGCGCTGCGGATTCAGGCCGATCAAATCCTGCCCGAGCTGACGGTCTCGGAAGTCCTCGCGTATCAGCTTGGCGAGACCGAGTTGAGCATCGATGCCGAGATCGAACTCGACGTGCGCGAAGCTCCGTTGCGCGAGCTGCTCATCCGCGTGCCGCGCGGTTACGCCGTCGCGAAACTCAACGCCGCGGGCCTCAGCGATTACTTTCTCCGCGACCTCGAAGATCCCGCCGACGCCGAGCTGCGGCTCGTCTATGCGCAGCCCGTGTCGGGCCGGCAGGTCGTGCAGCTTCGCCTCGAAAAAAACACGGCGCTCGGCGCTGCGGCGTGGGCGCTGCCGCGGATCGATGTGACGAAAGCGAAGTCGGTGCGCGGGCATGTCGCCGTTTCTGCCGACGCGGGTTTCCGGCTCACCGCCGAGAAGACGCAGGCGCTCACGGAAATCGCGACCGCGTTTTTTCCGCGGAAGGTCGCGGGCATCCAGGCGGCGTTCCGCCTCAGCGAATCCGCGTGGCAGGCGACGATGCGCGTGGAGCGGCTGCCGCAGTCCATCCAGGCGGATGCGTTCCATCTTTTCTCCATCGGCGAAGGCGTCGCGTATGGCAGCAGCGTGCTCAATTACGTCGTCTCCGGCGCACCCATCGCGGCGTTCAAGGTCGAGCTGTCGGCGGAATATTTTAACGTCGAGTTCACCGGCAAAGACATCCGCAACTGGCAGAAGACCGACGGCGGTTTCATCGTGCAACTGCACACGCCGGTCGCGGGCGCCTACACGCTGCTCGCGACTTATGAGCGCCCGTTCAAGGCGCAGGGCGAGACGCTCGCCTTCACCGGCGCGCGCCCGCTCGATGCGCAATCCGAGCAGGGCCACACGCTCGTCATCAGCGCGTATCAGTTTCAGGTGAAGCCGGTGAATGTCTCCGCCGGATTGCTGCCGCTGGAGACGGGCGAAGTGCCGCCGGAATACCGTCTCTTCTTCGACGCGCCGATCCTCGCCGCGTATCGCTACGCCGCGCGGCCTTTCAATTTGAGCCTCGCGCTCAGCCCGCTGGCGCAGGGCGATTCGGTCAGCCAGGTGGTGGATCGCGCGGCGCTGACCACGCGCATTTCCAAGGAGGGCCAGGTGCTGACGGAGGCGAAGTATTTCGTGAAGAACCGCGGCAACGCGCATTTCCGCGTGATTTTGCCGCAAAATAAGTCAGCTGGAAAACCGGAGGGTGACAGCGCCTACGCTGGCGATGGAACTCCGACTACTGAGTTATGGGCCGCGACGGTGAACGGTGCGGCGGTCGTCCCGGTAAAAGACGGGAATGCGAACCTCATCCCGCTTCCCCAGCAGGCGGACCCGAACGCTGTGTTGGAGATCGTTTTGAAACTCGCCGAGCGCTCGAAGGATCCGAAGCGCGTGAAAGTCGAGACGCCCGTCGTCGCTGCTCCGGTCATGCTCGCCGAGTGGAAGCTGGAGCCGGACACGGCGCAGCGCCTCGTCTATCGCGGCGGCTCGCTCACGCCCGTCGGCGGCGTGGCGGATGTCTCGGGCTTTGCGCAGCTCGCGCGGATGCTGGGCGACCGCGAGGCGCTGGTGATGCTGCTCGGCGCTCTCGCGCTGATCGCGCTCGCGGTCTTCGTCTGGCGCGGTGCGGTGCGCGAGGGCGTTTTGAAATTCAGCGCGCGGCACTCGCTCGCGTTGCTGCTCGGTTGCGCGGCGTTTGTTTTTGCGGGCGGGGCGCTCATCGGGCTGTGGAAAATCGCCGCGCAGCACACGGCGGAAGTGGCGCGCGAGATTACCTTTCTCGCACCGGTGCAGCAGGCGGGCAGCGCGCTGTCGGTGGAGGTGGAAAATGTGGTGGATGAAATGACTGTGCTGGGCGTGATCGGACGGGTGTGGCCGGCGTTTTTCGCGCTGTTCGCGTGGGTCTATGCGTGGGTCGCGCGCAAGCCGGCGTGGACGATCGCCGGCTGGACGCTGCTCGCGTGGGCGGCGCTGCGGTTTCCAAACGGAGCGGGCGCATTCCTCGCGGTCGTCGCGCTTTTTGCGGTCTGGCACATCGCGATTCCGGCGCTCCGCCGGCTCTGGCAAATGCCGCGCGCGCCGAAGCCCGCTGCGCCATTGCCCACCGCGGCGACGGTGGCGCTGCTCCTCGCGCTGTTCGTCAATGCCGCGTCGGCGCAGGAATTACCGAAGCAATCCTCCTTCGCGGAGACGGTGACGCAGGAGGTTCGCGTGGAGGAAAAGTTCGCGCTCGCGACGGCGAAAATTCATTGGCAGGCGGTGAAGGGCCAGCGCCTGCCGGTGCTTTTCGAACCCGCCGTGCTGACGAAGGCGACCTTCCCGAACGCCGCGCTGAAACTTGTGCAGACGGGCATCGCACCGAAGCGCACGCAGGAGTTGCTCGCGCTGGAAAGCGGCGCGTTCGACATCGAGCTTTCGTATCAGGTGCCGGTGGTGAAGAAGGACTCGGAGAGCGGATTCGTGCTGCCCGCGCAGTTTGGATTCGTGAACCGGCTCACGCTCACGCTCGTGAATCTCGACGTGGATGTCAGCTCGCCGCAGGCCGTTTCCATTGATCGCAAAACGGCGGGCAAGGACACGACCGCAGCGCTGGTGCTTGCGCCGGTGAACGACATTTGGATCGGCTGGAAACCACGCAGCCGCGATGTCGCGCGGGAGAAGGCGGTTTTTTTCGCGGAGCTGACGCAGCTCTACGCGCCGACCGCGGGCGTGGTCGAGGGGCTGCATCACGCGGCGATCCGGCCCGCGCAGGGCGAGCTCGCGGAGCTGTCGTTCAGCGTGCCGAAGGGCGCGACGATCACGGACGTGTTTGATCCGGCGACGCTCGCGCCGGTGAAGGAGGGTGAGAAGGTGCCCGCGTCGGTCGTCTCGCAGTGGCGCTTCGATCCCGACACGGGCAAGTTGCGCGTGAATCTCTCACCGCCGCAATCGCGTTCGTTTTCGCTCCTCATCCGCTCGCAGATCGCGACTGGGCCGCTGCCTGTGGAGCAAGCCGTGGGGCTGATCGCCGTGGAAAGTGCGGCGGGGCAAATCGGCCTGCTTGGCGTGGCGACGGGCAACGAAGTGCAGCTCGACACCGTGACCGCCGAGACGCTTGCGCCGATCAATCTCGAAGACTTTCCCGGCAACATCGCGTCCGTGCTCGGCGCGCAGATTCCCGGCCTCACGGTGCGCCGCGCCTTTCGCTATGCGGATGTGAAGGCGACGGCGGCGGTGAAGGCGTCCGCTGTCGAGCCGGACGTGCGCGTGGAGTCGCAGGACACGCTTTCGCTCGGCGAAGACCGCGCGCTGCTCGCGAGCAATGCGACGGTGGAGATCACGCGCGCCGGGATTTTCCGGCTGAGTTTTGCGCTGCCTGCCGGGATGGATGTGGAGTCCATCGCGGGCAAGGCGGTGAGCCATTGGACGGAGCTGAAGACGGACGCGGGGCGGATCATCACGATGCACCTGCGCGGGCGGACGGAGGGGCAGCAGCAGTTTGCGATCAGCCTCACGGGGCCGGGGATGAAGTCGGCGAAAGCGATGGTCGCGCCGCAGCTCATCTTCCGCGAGGCGAGCAAACAGCGCGGGACTTTTCTCGTGGTGCCGGAGCAGGGGATGCGTCTTCAGGTGACGACACGCGAGGGTGTGACGCAGCTCGATCCGCAGAAGTCGGGGATCAAGCAAAAGGGCGTGCTCGCGTTCCGCATTTTGCAGACGCCGTGGAATCTCGCGCTCGATGTCGAGCAGGTCGATCCGTGGGTGCAGGTGACGAGTTTGCAGCACGCGACGGTCGGCGAGGCGCTGGTGAAAGTGACCGCGAATCTGCAATACCAGATCGAGAACACGGGGCTGAAAGCGTTCCGCGTTTCGCTGCCGGTCGATGCGGACAACGTGAAGTTTTCGGGCGATCAGGTTGCGGATTTTCTCGCGCTGCCGGGTGAGGCCAACGCCGCGCTCAAGACGTGGGAGGTGAAACTGCACCGGCGGGTGATCGGACAGTATCTTTTGCAGGCGACGTATCAGACGCCGGTGGCTGCGAATGCTGTGGGAATCAGCCTTCGCGGGGTGCAGGTGGCGGAGGTGAATTTGCAGCGTGGGTTTGTGACCGTGCAATCCGGCGGGCGGTTGCAGGTGCGCGTGGACGCGCCGCCCGCGGCACTCCAACCGGTGGAATGGCAGAGCATTCCGCGCGCTTTGCAAAAGGATCTGACCGCGTCGTCCGCGAGCTTCGCCTACCGGCTGGTCGAGCCCGCGTTTGCGCTGCCGATGAAACTCGAACGCCACGAAGCCGCGAAGCTGCAGCCCGCGCGCGTGAACAATATCACGTTCACCTCGGTCATCTCCGACAGCGGCACGATGCTCACGCAGGTGCGGCTGGAAATGCTGCCCGGTGACTTGCGCCTGCTGCGCCTCACGCTGCCGAAGGACGCGAAATTCTGGTTCGCGTTTGTGAATCAAAACGGCGTGTGGCCGTGGCGCGAGGGCGAGCAGATTTTGATTCCGCTGGAGCAGCAGTCGCGTACGGACCGGGCGCTGCCGGTGGAGCTTTTTTTCAGCAGCCAGATCGGCGCGGCGGGCGCTTCCTCACTCGATCTGCAACTGTACGCGCCGAAGTTTGACCTGCCGCTCGAAAACATCACCTGGCATGTCTTTCTCAACGAAAAATGGCAGCTCAAAAAGTGGACGGGCTCGCTGCAAATGCAGCGCGAGCAAACCGTGACCCGCGCGAGCGCGGTGGATGTGCAGACGTATCTGCAAAGCAAAGCGATGCAGCAGCGCGAGAAGACCAGGGAAGCGGAGCAGATGCTCGCGCTCGGGAACACGGCGCTCGCGCAAGGCAATCCGCAGGAGGCGCGGCGCGCTTTCAACTCCGCGTTCGGACTGAGCCAGCATGACAACGCCTTCAACGAAGACGCCCGCGTGCAGCTTCACAATCTCAAGCTCCAGCAAGCGGTGGTGGGTTTGAACGTGCGCAACTCCACCGTGACCGGCGAGGCGGATGCGCTGACTGGAAAACTCCGCGCGAGCGGTGGCAAGGATGCGAACTACACGCAGCAGGACGCGAAGCAGATCATCGACCGCAATACCGCGGACGAAAACACCGCCTTCACCAAACTCGCCGAGCGCCTCATCCAGCAGCAGGACGCAGCGGTGAACAATCCCGCCGCGATCCAGGCGAGCATCCCCGAGCAGGGGCGCATGCTGACCTTCAGCCGCGCGGTCGCGGTGGACAACTGGGCCGATTTGCAAATCGGGATCGAGGCGAAAGCCGCGGGGAGCGCGTCGTGGTTCACGCGCCTCGTGATGCTCGCCGGCATCGCGGTGCTCCTCGCGCTGGCGATCCGCGCAGCGCAGTCGTTCCGTGGTGCGCTGCGATAGGCATTGCGAAAATCAGGAGAGCGGGGCGGGGACGCCGGGCTTTTCGGGGGGGAACGAGTGTGCGCAGGGCGTTTGCGATTTCCTGATCGTCAGGGACGAGGCGCGCGGCTTCGAGGAGGTGCGTGCGGGCGTCGTCGGTGCGGCCCTGGGTTTGGAGGACGAGGGCGAGGTGGTAGTGGGCGCGGGCGAAGTCGGGCATGGAGGCGAGAATTTGCTCGAACTGCGCGATGGCACCAACGGGGTCACCGGTTTTGACGAGGCCGTTGGCGAGGTTGTAGCGGGCGGTGAAGTCGGTGAAGTCGAGACGGAGCGCGGTGCGGAAGGCTTCGTTGGCGTCGGCCTGTTTGCCGAGATGCGTGAGGGCGGCGCCGAATTGATTCCAGACCGCGGGCTGGTCGGGCGTGATGCGAAGGGAAGTTTGGAAATGCGGAATGGCGGCGGCGTAGTCGCCGAGCTGGACGCGGGCGAGGCCGGCGTTGGCGTGGGCGCAGGCGTTGTTTTTCGTGACGGCGGCGGCGTGCTCGAAAAGTGTGACGGTGTCCATCCACGACGGGAGATTCTGCGCGGTGAGGAGCGCGCAGGCGGCGAGCGCGAGGCCGGCGCAAACGGCGAGCGCGCGGCGCTGCGAGGCGGGCCACAGATCATTCACGAGCCAGGTCAGCGCGCAGAAAATGCCGAGCTGCGGGAGGTAGGTGAAACGGTCCGCGCGGGCTTGTGAGCCGACCTGCACGAGGCCGAGCGCGGGCACGAGTACACCGAGGTACCAGCACCATCCGGCGAGCAGATACGGGCGTTTTTTCCACCAGACAACGGCGAGCGTGGAGACGGCGATGAGCAGGGCCGCGGCGGTAGCTGCGAGCACGGGCTGCGGGTCGATGGAATGCGGGTAATAGACCGCGAGGCCGCTTGGCCACAGCATTGTGGCGAGGTAGGCGACGTAGGAGACGAGGGCATTGCTGAGGCGCGCGGCGAGCGGGAGCGTGGCGGTGGTGACGAGCGCGCCGCGTTCCTGCGGGGCGTGCAGGGCCATCCAGCACGCGCCGGCGGCGAGCAGGAGGAAGGGGATTTTTTCGGCGATGAGCCGCGTCCACGCGACGCGGCCCCAGCGGCGGAGCGGCCAGTGGTCGAGCAGGAGGAGCGCGAAGGGGAGGGTGACGGCCATCGGTTTGGCGAGGAGGGAAAGCGCGGCGCACGCGCAGGCGGCGAGATAGAAAGTGGCGCGCGATTTTTCCGCGTAGCGGACGTAGGCGTGGAGCGCGAGGAGGCAGAGAAATGTGGAGAGGACGTTTTTGCGCTCGGCGATCCAGGCGACGGATTCGACATTGATCGGATGCAGGCCGAAGAGCGCGGCGACGAACGCGCTGGCCCACAGGCTGCCGGTGGCGCGGCGCAGCGTGGCGAAAAGCACGAGCGTGCTGGCGGTGTGCAGCGCGAGGTTCATGGCGTGCATCGCGCCGGGGTTGAGGCCGAAGACGGAGATGTCGGCCATGAAGGAAATCCATGTGAGCGGAATCCAGAGGCTGGCGTGGAAATGGGTGAAGGCGTCGCGCACGCCGGGCCAGCTCAGGCCGTGGAGGACGAGCGGGTTTTCATAGACGTGGCTGTTGTCGTCGAAGGCGATGAAGTCGCAGCGGACGACGAGGGCGTAGGCGCAGAGGACGGCGGCGGCGAGGGCGAAGGCGAGGTAGGCGGCGAGGCGGTTTTCGGAAAGAGGCTGCGTGGTGGCGGACATGGGCGGCAGTGGGGATGCACGCCCCATGCCAGCGCGCTACTCGCGGAGGATCTGGCCGAGCGGTTCGGCTTCGTCGGGGCAGAGGGCGAGGCGGCCGTTGCGTTCGCCGATGTGCTCGACGGGGGGCAGCTCCTCGCCGAGGAAACGCGCGCCATGGCGGGCGAAGCGCGTGACATCGCCGCTGGAAAGCACGCGCAGATGGCCGCGGCCCGCGGGTGCGAGGGCGGGATATTTTTTACGCCACGCGGCGAAACGCTCGGCGACCTGCGGCGCGGGATTGAGCACTTCCACACCCGCGGGGGCGATTTCGCGGAAGGCTTTTTCGAGCAGCGGATAGTGCGTGCAGCCGAGCACCAGCGTGTCGATCCCCGTGAACTGCCCGACGTAGCGCGCCGCCGCGAGTCGCGCGATGTCGGTGTCCTCCCACGCCTCCTCGACGAGCGGCGCGAGCAGCG
>JANXSB010000510.1 GCA_025352865.1 Chthoniobacter sp.
GAGCGCTACAACCGGCTGACCGTGCAGACGCAGCGCGGCTGCCCGTTCCACTGCGATTTCTGCGCCGCGTCGATCCGTCTGAACCCGCGCTTTCGCACCAAGCCCGTGGCGAAAGTCGTCGCCGAAATCCGCCGCATCAAAGAGCTGTGGCCGCACCCCTTCATCGAGTTCGCCGACGACAATACTTTCGCCGACAAAACGCACGGTCGCGCGCTCGTGCGCGCGCTCATTCCCGAGGGCCTGCGCTGGTTCACCGAGACGGACATCTCCGTCGCGCGCGACCCCGAGCTGCTCGCGCTGATGAAGGAAAGCGGCTGCGCGCAAATCCTCGTCGGCCTCGAAAGCCCGACCGCGCGCGGGCTCGACGGCGTGGAGCACCGCAGCAACTGGAAGCGCCGCCAGCTCGACGGCTACCGCGCCGCCATCGCGCGCATCCAGGACGCCGGGCTCACGGTCAATGGCTGCTTCGTGCTCGGGCTCGATCATTCCGACGCGACCGAGTTCGACGCCGTCTTCGACTTCGTCCGCGAGACCGGACTCTACGAAGTGCAGATCACCGTGATGACGCCATTCCCCGGCACGCCGCTCTACGCGCGGCTCGCGGAGCAAGGCCGGCTCTTGCTTCCCGGCGCATGGGAGCGCTGCACACTCTTCGACGTGAATTTCCAGCCGGAAAAAATGAGCGTCGCCGAACTCGAACGCGGCTTCCGCGAACTCGGCCAGCGCATCTACGACACCGCCTTCATCGACGAGCGCCGCCGCCGCTTTTTCCAACGCCAAAGCGAGCTGCGCGCGCAGCGGGCGCTCAGCGCGGACTGAGCTTCGGGCCGTCCTTGGTGTCCTTCACGATCCAGCCGAGCGCGGCGATTTCGTCGCGGAGCTGGTCGCTGGCTTTCCAGTCCTTGTCCGTGCGGGCCTGCTGGCGTTTCTCCACGAGCGCGAGGACTTCGGCGGGGATGGCCGCGCTTTCGCGCTGAAAGGCGAGGACGCCGTCGATGCGCTGCCAGTCGGCGAGGAGCGCGGCGGCTTGCGCGGGAGAAAGTTCGGCGCGGTCGAGGGCGGCGTTGCTCTCGCGGATAAGGTCGAAAAGGTGGCTGAGCGCGGCGGAGATGTTCAAGTCCTCGTCGAGCGAGGCGAAAAATTTCTCGGCGTGCGCGGCGAGCGGCGCGGCGGCAGGCGCGGCGTCTCCGGCGTGCTCGCGAAGGCGGACGATCCATTCGTCAATGCGACCCAGTGCGGCGCGCGCGGCGTCGAGGCCGGCGAGCGTAAAGTTCAGCGGCAGGCGGTAGTTGACGGTGAGCAGGGCGTAGCGGATTTCGCGGCCGGTAAAGCCTTTCGCGAGGAGGTCGCGAAGGGTGTGAAAATTGCCGAGCGATTTCGACATCTTCTGCCCATCCACCATGAGGTGCGCGCAATGCAGCCAATGGCGGACAAACTTTTTCCCCGTGCAGCTTTCGCTCTGCGCGATCTCGGCCTCGTGATGCGGGAAAATGTTGTCCACGCCGCCGCAATGGATGTCCATTTCCGGGCCGAGAATCGCGGTCGCCATGGCGCTGCACTCGATGTGCCAGCCGGGTCGTCCGGCACCCCACGGCGAGTCCCAGCGCACGTCGCCGTCGGCTTCGTCCCACGCTTTCCAGAGCGCGAAGTCGCCGA
The DNA here is from genome assembly GCA_025352865.1 of Chthoniobacter sp. Taxonomy (GTDB): domain Bacteria; phylum Verrucomicrobiota; class Verrucomicrobiia; order Chthoniobacterales; family Chthoniobacteraceae; genus Chthoniobacter. Next base: position 1,657 of record JANXSB010000510.1, read on the forward strand.
TGTTTTCCTTCTCATATTCGTCGCTGTTCACGCGTCCGCTCGGGCGCAGTTCGTCGAGGTTGAGATGCGCGAGCGCGCCGTAGGCGGGGAATTTCGCGAGGCGGAAATACACGCTCTTGTCATCGGCCTGGTAGGCGATCCCCTGCTCCTCCAACTGCGTGATCATCGCGATCATCCGCTCGATGTAGCGCGGCTCGGTGGCGGCTGGGAAGTGGCTCGCACGCTTGATCCGCAGCGTGTCGATGTCCTGGAAAAAGGCGTCCTTGTACACCTGCGTGAAGTCGGCGAGCCGGCGTCCGGCGGTGCGCGCACCGCGGATGGTTTTGTCATCCACGTCGGTGAGATTCATCACGCGCTCGACCGCGTAGCCGCGCGCTTCGAGATGGCGCTGGAGCAGGTCCTCGAAGACGTAGGCGCGGAAATTTCCGATGTGCGCGTGGTTGTACACCGTGGGGCCGCAGGTGTACATCTTCACGCTCTTCCCCGCGGGATCGAGCGGGATGAAAACCTCGGTCTGGCGCGAGTAGGTGTTGAAAAGTCGGACGGGCATGGGAGCCGCGGACGTTAGCGGGTTTTACGCGTTTGGCGATGCCGGCCCGCCGCGCGCGCGAGGTTTTATTTTTTAACGCAGAGGCGCAGAGACGCAGAGGGCGCAGAGGTTTTTGCATCGGGAAGGGCGCACGCTGGATGACGCCACCGCCGTTTCTCTGCGACCTCTGCGCCTCTGCGCCTCTGCGTCTTTGCGTTAGAAAAAAGACGGCCCGCCTCAGAACGCCATCCGCATGCCGCCGGAGACGTTGTTCGAGCTGTAGCTCGCGCGGCCCACTTCGCCGTCGTAGTAGAGATAGGCGGAGGTGCGGTCGTTCCAGAGGACGGCGACGCCGAGGCCGATGAGCACGCTGTCGCGGCCGGTCTCCGCGCCGTGGACGGTGAAGCCGGTGCCGCCGCCGTTGGCGAAGCGGGAGTCGATGGCATAGGCGATGTCGCCAAACTCATGCTGCCACGCGATGCGCGCCTCGGGCCGCACGACGACACCGCTCGCGAGGCGGAATTCGTAGGCCGCTTTCATCCCGATGGCCGTGCGCGTGGAATCGCTCCCCTGCGAGCCGTACTGCAGCGGCGCGAGCGAGCCCGTTTCCCGAAAGCTGCCAAGGCCGATGTGCGTGTACTGGAAGCTCGCCGTGGGGCCGATGCGCAGGGCGTCGCTCGTGAAGTCGAAGCCCGTGGCGATGAGCGCATTGACCTCGCCGCCGGTGGTGCTGCCGGTCGCGGTGCCTTGGAGCGCGGTGCGGCGGGTGTCGTAGCTGTTGTAGCCGCCCTGCACGGCGGC